>DATCYE010000298.1:0-10665 GCA_036570485.1 Pusillimonas sp.
GCAATGACCAGCCGGCCGACGATGCCGGCAGCGCCGTGCAGGATGCGTTCATGCCAGCGTGGGCCGGCCCGAAGGTCGCGCAATACTGGATTGATAATCCATAGCGCCTTGGCCTGTGTACGTCCGGGCTCGACCGGGGAACTGCGTTCAAAGCCGGTGCTGCGCCGGCGGCTCAATCGCATCATATTCCTCCATGTGGACAAAGGATTCTGGATCCGGCTCGATTGAAACCAAATAGTCAAGGGCATTAACAAAATCGGTATAAGTAGAGCTCATCATGGCTTCCAAAAATGTAGGGTGATATTGCATGGGGCAAGTCTTTGCCAGGTTCGATAGCGCAATCGTTACTGCGCCACAGCAATTGCTCCCAATCGTCGAGATCATTTGGACGAACAGTTGTCCAGGGCTGCTGGAATAGCGCTTCAATGACAGGGCTGCACACGCCATGGGGCTGCATGGCCGTTGCATGCCTCCTACTGCATGTCCATTTACAGCATGGGTGACGGGCAGCCAGAAGCCAGTGCGGTCAAGAAGACCGCTGAGGGGCGGCAAGAAAGGGCGACGCGCATCCGTCCGCCTCGTTTTCCAGAATGATCCGGGCTGTCAATTTCACGTGCTCCGACAGCAATGCGACAGCGCGCTCCGTGTCACGTGTGATGGCGGCCTCGGCGATGTCGTGGTGCTCGGAATCCAGATGGGGACGGTCAAGATGGATGGACAGCACACGATAGCGTTCTGAGTGGATGAATAGCAACTCGCGGATGCGCATCAGCCAGGGGCTGTCGCATGCTTCGACCAGCGTGGCGTGGAAACGCACGTGCGTACTGATCCATGCCGGATTGAACTCGTTCTCAAGGCGAACGGGGGTGCGGCTTAGTTCGTGAAGGATAGCCAGCACGAGTCCCTCCCAGGCCAAGCTGCCATTCTCGATCGATCGCTGCAGACACTGTTCTTCTATTGCGACACGACGCTCGGTGAGATCGAGCAGGTCGGCACGCGACACCGATGCCACCAGATTGGCGAGGTCAAGGATTTCTCTCCTTACGTGGCGAAGATCATCGCTTCCGGTGCCGACACAGTCATCACCGGCAACTGGGGCTCCGATCTGGCTCTATTGATTCGTGCTGCGCGCGCTGATTGAAGGCTTCAAGAAGAAGTACAACGAAGACTTGACCTGGATGCAGGCATATCCCGCCGTGGAACTGCTTGCGAAAGGCATCAAGAAAGCGGGCTCTACTGATCCCGTCGCTGTGGCACGTGCCATGGAAGGCATGGAAGTCGACAGCCTGTCCGGAGGAAAAGCGACGATGCGCGCCAGCGATCATCAACTGCAGCAACCGCTGTACGTTACAACCTGGTCAAAGACGAACGGCACCACGGTGCAGATTGATCAGGAAGGAACGGGCTTCGGCTGGCGCACGGACGCAGTCATTTCTGCTGCTGACGCGG
Source organism: Pusillimonas sp. (assembly GCA_036570485.1). Lineage (GTDB taxonomy): Bacteria > Pseudomonadota > Gammaproteobacteria > Burkholderiales > Burkholderiaceae_B. The sequence continues at coordinate 1,450 of DATCYE010000298.1, forward strand.
AATTACCCACCACCTGCAAAATGAAGCGGCCCTCGCTTTGATGCGATAGCGTGTAAGAACTCCCTGGGCGGGGTACCGCCCAGGGAGTTCGGAAGAGCTTACTGAAGCTTGATGCCGGCTTCCTTGATCAAGGCACCCCATTTTTTGCGCTCTTGCTCGGCATAGGCGTCCATTTCTTGCGGCGTGCTGGGTATGGCTTCCAGACCCATGCCGGTAAACCGCTCGCGTATGTCAGGATCGTTCAGCGCGGCGCGTAGCGATTCGGATAAACGGTCTATGGCTTCTTGCGGTGTACCCTTGGGAACCAGCAGGCCTTGCCAGGCGTAAGCCTCAAAGTCTTTCAGGCCCGACTCAATAAGGGTCGGGATATTCGGCTGGCTGCTCAGGCGTTCTTTGCTGGCCACGGCAATCGGGCGCAACATGCCGCTGGCAATGAATTGCTGTCCTGTGGCTGAATCCACGAACATAAAGGGGATCTGTCCGCTGATTACGTCTTGTACGGCGGGGGCCGCACCCTTGTACGGTACGTGCACGAAGTTCAGCTTGGTCCGCTGTTTGAATAATTCTGTGGCCAGGTGGTGGGGGCTGCCGGCGCCGGGCGTGCCGTAGTTGGCTCCGTCTTTTTGCTTGGCGGCCCACTCGGTGAACTCTTGCAAATTATGCACCGGCACCTTGGGGTTAACGACCAATATCATCGCGAAACGCGCCAGCAGGCCAATGGAGTCGAAGTCTTTTGCCGGATCGTAGGAAAGATTGGGGTACAAGGCGGGGTTGGCAGCAAGCGTGGCGGTGTCGCCGGTAAGCATTACGTAGCCGTCGGCCTTGGCACGCGCGACGTAGGCGGCGCCGATGGCCGTGGCTGCCCCGGGTTTGTTGGCAATGACGATGGACTGGCCCAGCGACTTGGACATTTTTTCGGCCACGCTGCGTGCGACGATATCGGTGCCCCCGCCTGCTTGATAAGGCACCACCCATTCAATCGTATGGTCGGGATAGGTTTGTGCCAAAGCGGGGGCCCCGCTTAGCGCTTGGGTCAGTGCGGCGGCTACCGCCAGACGATAGGTCGGTTTCATGAATGTCTCCTTGGGTGTGATTGTATTTTTTACCTGTAGGGGCGGGCTTGCGGTTCAGGCGGTGCAGTTCTGCTCCGCTTGAGTAATAAGGTTCAGCGTCTGTTCGGTGTCGGGCTGGCGCGCGATCAGCGACAAGGCCAGCATGGCCAGGAACAAGGGGGCGCGCTCTTGGCCAACGCGGGCGATCGCTTCGGCCAAGGCCGTGTATGAGGTGTCCAGATCCTGTTCGGTCACAAGGTTCTCCAGGGCGCGACGGCGCTTAGTTGGGGTAGTAGTCAGCCAGGGCATTGCGTGCCTGGTCGATTTGGCTGCTTGACCAGCGGCCCAGCACATAGCCGTCCGGGCGCAAGACATAGATTGCGCCGGTGTCTGACGCATAGTTGCGCAGGCCTGCATGCATGACCAGCCAGCATTGCGCGTCTGCGCCGGTGTGTGCTTCTGTGCGGGCTTCAATTACGGCAGGCGTGGGCAGGCCTATGCCTGTTGACGTCTGGCCCGCCAGTAGATGCAAGGCCTGAGATTCGGTGGTGCTCAGGTTCAGGCCCAATACGATAAACCCCTGGCCGAAGGCTTGTGTCAGATACTGCGTGCCGCCATCGCGCTGCAGCATCAGCTCTGGGGCGGGCTGGCCAGGCGCGGAAGCCTGCGCCGCATCAGGCAGGCCATCGGGCAGGTTCAAGGCGGACCCATCGTATGAAATGGCTGACGACTGGCGCGGATTAATCAATGACCGTACGCTTTGGTCGACCAGGCTTAGGCGCAGTGCCGCATCGCGCATCAGCGCGAATCCGTAGTTGGGGGGCGCCATGAACTCAGTGCTTTTTGCGCCATAGGTAATGTTCTGCCGCGTGGCGTGCACGCGTTCCGTGCTATAGGTGTCCAGCAGCGTGCCGGCTGCCTTGGTCTTGATGGTCCAGGCCAGCTTCCAGGCCAGGTTGCCGGCGTCGTCCAACCCGGAGTTAAGACCGCGCACGCCAAAAATAGGCACAAGATGGCCGGCGTCGCCGGCAAACAGCACGCGGCCGTGGCGGTAGCTGTCCAGGGTCAGGCATTTTGCGTTGTAGATGGATATCCACAGCGGCTTCCAGGGCGCGGTTTCACCTATCATATCCAGATGGCTCTGCACCCTGGGTAGGACATTTTCGGGCTTGACGGCCTCTTCGGGGTCTTCGTCGTCGCCCACTTGGTAGTCGATGCGCCATACGTTTTCGGGCTGGCGATGCATCAGGATGGTAGAGCCCGGGTTGGAGGGCGGGTCGAACCAGGCCAGCCGTTCGGTGGGGCGCTGCGATTCCTGTTCAATATCGACAATAACGTAGCGCCCTTCGTATTGCATGCCCTGTAAGCTCAGCCCCAAGGCATCGCGCACGGTACTGCGGCCGCCATCGCAAGCCACTAGCCACTGCGCCTCGATCCAGTGCGTAGCACCGTTGGCTTGGACCTGGACGCGCACGCCGTCGGCCTTGTTTTGTACATCGAGCACGCGGCTGGACCAACTGATGCGAGCCAGGTCCGGATGCCGCTGCATGGCCTGGTGCGCGTACTCTTCCACATAATATTGCTGGATATTGACCATGGGCGCATAGCGCTGCGCCGGGTCGTGCGGCATGTCGAAATGCAGAACTTCCTGGTCGCGGAAGTAACTGCGGCCGGCAGTCCAGCCCAGGCCTTTTTCCACCAACGGCGCGTCGGCCCCGATCCAGCCCAGAATTTCTTGCGAACGGCGCGACATGCAAATAGCCCGGCTGCCGGTGCAATACCCCTCGTCGGCTTCTATGGTTAGAGTTTCGATGCCGTATTCGGCCAAGAGCGCGGCCACGGCAAGGCCCACCGGCCCGCCTCCGGCAACAATCACGGGAACCTGCTTGGGCAAAGGCTGGGTCGTAGGCACGTTGATATCCTAAATGGCTTTTCGGGAACTATAGCAATTGTTAGTTGTGCTCGTAATGCTTACTGCTAGGCCAGGCTGGCAATATCCATCACGAAGCGGTACTTTACATCTCCCTTCAGCATGCGCTCGTAGGCCTGATTGATTTCATCGGCGCGGATCATCTCGATGTCGGCCACAATGTTGTGTTTAGCACAGAAATCCAGCATTTCTTGTGTTTCCGGAATGCCGCCGATCATTGAACCGGCGAGGCTGCGGCGCTTGGTGATAAGTGTGAATACATTGGGAGACGGATGCGGCGTTGCCGGCGCGCCAACCAGCGTCATTGTGCCGTCGCGTTTTAGCAGAGCCAGGAAAGCGTCCAGATCGTGCGGCGCGGCGACGGTATTCAGGATGAAATCGAAGCTCTGGGCCTGAGCAGCCATTTCATCGGCATTGCGTGATACGACCACCTCGTCGGCGCCCAGCGCCTTGGCTGCATCACGCTTGGACTCGGACGTGGTAAAGGCCACTACATGCGCGCCCATGGCATGTGCCAGCTTGATGCCCATGTGGCCCAGGCCGCCAATCCCGACCACACCAACCTTCTGGCCGGGCCCGGCTTTCCAATGGCGCAGCGGTGAATATGTGGTGATGCCCGCGCACAACAAGGGTGCTACGGCGGCTAGTTGCGCTTCGGGATGATGGATGCGCAGGACGTAGCGCTCGTGCACCACAATCTGCTGTGAGTACCCGCCCAGCGTGTGACCCGGGGCATCTGCTGTTGAGCCGTTATAGGTGCCGACCATTTCGTCGCAGTAGTTTTCCAGCCCTTCGGCGCAATCGTCGCAGTGTTTGCAGCTATCGACAATACAGCCTACGCCGACCAGGTCGCCAACGTGAAAGCCCGATACGTGTTCGCCCACGGCCGATACGCGTCCGACAATTTCATGTCCCGGTACGCACGGGTACAGGGTGCCTTCCCATTCAGCGCGCACCTGATGCAGGTCCGAGTGACATATGCCGCAATAGGCGATGTCTATTTTCACATCGTGCGCGCCGGTCGCGCGCCGCGTGATATCTATCGGTTCCAGGGGCGTGTTGTGCGCGTGAGCACCGTAAGCTTTAATGGTCATTGCATACTCCTTGCTTGTTTTGTGGGCCGCTTTGGCCGACATAATCAGATTAGCACGCCTGATTAGCCCCTTTCGTATAACTAGGGCATACTCAAGAGTCCAGTATCACTGTGCGAGTCTTTGCCTTATGTTGCTTTTATGACGATGCCCGGCTATCAAACCAAGCTAGAGAGTATCGCCATAGCGGGTGTCGACGATCTTGTCATCCGTTCCTTGCTGGACCGCCAGCAATTTCACGACCCTTGCGGCGCCGCGCAGCGTCGCGGCATCAGTTCCGCCACATGGCCCTTGTTCGGCCTGTTATGGCCTTCGGGCATTCAACTGGCCATTCAATTGGCGTTGCGGCCTGTTTGCCTGAACGAACGCATACTTGAAATAGGTTGCGGCCTTGGGCTGGCCAGCCTGGTTGGCCAGCGGCGCGGTGCCCGCATCACGGCAAGCGATTGCCATCCGCTCGCTGAAACATTTCTAGACGAAAACGCTCGGCTGAACCAACTGCCTTTGCTGAAATACCGGTATGGGCAGTGGGGAGTCGATGTCATTGTCGACGATCAGGATCTGCCCGACGATGTCTTGCGCGGCCGTTACGACCTGATCATAGGCAGCGATCTGCTGTACGAGCGCGATGCGCCCCAAAGTCTGGCGCAGTTCATCGATCGGCACGCCGTTGACGACGCAGAGGTCTGGATGGTCGACCCTAACCGGGGGCACAGGCCCGCCTTCAACCGCCATATGGCGTCTCATGGCTTTGTATTGCAGAGGGAATTGCGCCTGCCCGGGCCGCCGCTTGACGGCAAGGTAAGCGACGCTGCGCCGGCTACCTACAAAGGCCGCCTGTTGGTATATAGGCGTGGCGGGCTGCTGGCCAGCTAGCTCAGGGCAAGGCGGTCGGTGCCGTTGTCGGTGTGCGCGTCATGTTTTGTTCCCACAGGGCCAGCGGCAGCGGCGGTGTCGACTGCCATGCCCGCCGTAAGACGGCTGGAAGATACTCGGTTCCACGCTGCCCGGGCCAGTAGAGTGGATCTATGGCGGTCCAGTCGCTGCCCGGGCCGTCGCGCCGCGCCATTTCGAACCGAAAGGAATAAAAACCGCCGCCCAGACCCATGCGCAGGTCGGTGACGACCAGCCGGTTGTCGATACTGTCATAGCGCAGCCAGTTGTCGGTAAACCAGCGCAGTCCGGCCAGCCGGCTTGAGTCGGGCAGCGCATCGGCCAGCACAGTGTTCAGCGGCCGGCGCAGGCTTTCGGAAGGGCCTTGGTCGAATACGCTGCGCACGGTTTCAATATAGCTGTCGTTATCGACTTTCGCCACGACACGCCACAGCAGAATGTTGAATGGCTCGGGTGTGGAAAACATGGCATTTACGGCAATGCCCTGATGGTCCAGAGCTTGCCTGACTGGCGTTTCGACGGCCGATTTTGCCCCCAGCGACAAAGTCAGGTAGGCGGCGCACCAGCCCAAGGCCCAGCATAGTGCGCTGCGCGCTTTTGCGGACAGCCCGACAATGAAGGCCGCCGCCACCGTGGCGAACAGGGGCAGGGTAAAAAAAGGATCAATGATGAAAATGCTGGACCAACTAGTGGGTGTGGGCCTTAATGGCCACCACAATTGCGTGCCATAGCTGGTGAAAGCGTCCAGCAGCGGATGGGTGATCAGCACCAGCCATAAGGTCAGGAAGAGGCGGCCGGCCCCATAGTGCGGCGAAGGCCGCCAATGGCGCAATAGGGCGGTAAGCGCCAGGGCCAGCGCGGTCAATATGAATACGGAATGCGAGAAGCCACGATGGTTGATCATGCCCGATACGGGATCGCCATAGTCGATCAATACATCAAGGTCGGGCAATGTCGCCAGCAGGGCGCCGGCCGCCAGGGCCTTGCGTCCGTGGTAGCGGCCCAGCATGGCACCCTGGATGCCCGCGCCAAGTACGGCCTGTGTAAGAGAGTCCATTGTTTACCGGTGTTGGCCGAAGTTGACGTCGATGATGATATCGCTGTCGTCGGTGCCGGGCATCGGCTGCCATGTCATAAGTGATCCTCTCAATACCTTGTCGCGCCGTAATGATACTGGAAACCCCAGGGTGCCGATAACGCTAAAATAGCGGGGACGGCTGGCCGGGACCGGCTTGGTCTTATTACATTGCTTCAGGTATATGGCTAATTTTCTTATTGCGGCGCTTTACAAGTTTGTTGAGCTTTCCGACTACCAACAATTGCAGCAACCTTTGTTTGAATTTTGCGAAGCGCATCAGGTCAAGGGTACCTTGCTGCTGGCCGAAGAAGGGATCAACGGCACCATAGCCGGACCCGAGCAAGGCGTTCAGGCGGTGCTGGCTTACTTGCGGGAAGATCCTCGCCTGACGACGCTCGATCACAAAGAGTCCTGGGCTGAAAAAATGCCGTTCTACCGCATGAAGGTCAAGCTCAAGCGGGAAATCGTGACCATGGGTGTGCCCAATGTGCATGCGCGCACCATGGCCGGTACCTATGTGAAGCCCCAGGAATGGAATGAACTGATTGCCGACCCCGAGGTCGTGGTGGTGGACGTGCGCAACGATTACGAAGTGTCGATTGGCTCGTTCAACCGGGCCGTTAACCCCCATACCACCAGTTTTTCCGAGTTCCCGCAATGGGTGCGCGAGCAGTCCGCCGAAGGCGGGGTGCTGGCCCAGGGCGGCAAGGTCGCCATGTTCTGCACCGGCGGCATTCGTTGTGAAAAATCCACAGCCTATCTGCGCTCTCAAGGCTTTGATGATGTCTATCATCTGGAAGGCGGCATCCTGAAGTATCTGGAAACCGTTGCGCCTGAAGAAAGCCGCTGGGAGGGTGAATGCTTTGTGTTTGACGAGCGCGTTTCGGTGCGGCATGGCCTGGCGCCAGGCAGCTACGAGCTATGCAGGGCTTGCCGATTGCCGCTGGGCGCGCAAGATAAGGCATCGGAGTACTACGAAGAGGGCGTCAGTTGCCCCCACTGCCACGATCAGCACACCGAAGAGCAAAAGCAACGGTTTCGGGAACGCCAGAAACAGGTCGAGCTGGCCAGGAAGCGCAAGCAGCGGCATATCGGCGCACGTATGCAATAACAGCGGTTTCACACTTATGTAGCCAAAACAGGGTATGGTAAAGACTTGTTAGCAGTTTTTGCCATCTTCATCCGCCTTCAAGGCGGGGTGGAATTCTTACTGTGAGGCTTGCATGCTTGTTAAACCCCGTACTCCCACACCGTTTCGTCCGCTACAAACGGGAGTCCAGCAGCGCATCAACCAGGAACGGGCAAAAAATGCCTCGACCAAGCGAATCATCTGCATGAGCAGTGTCGGTAACGACCGCTACGGCAGAAAGCGCGACAAATAAGCGGTAGGGGGCTTGCGCGGTGCGATGCCGCTGGCTTGTGCGGTATAACCATGGGTATGCCTACCCAGCCCGATACTCCCCTTCCCATTCTGTATTCCTTCCGGCGCTGCCCCTATGCCATGAGGGCTCGGCTTGCCATTGCTGTCAGCGGCCGCAACTGCGAGCTGCGTGAAGTGGTCCTGAAAGCCAAGCCGCAGGCCTTGCTGGATGCGTCGCCCAAGGCGACGGTGCCGGTATTGGTGGAAACCGATGGCCATGTCATCGACCAGAGCCTGGACATTATGCTTTGGGCTTTGCGTGCTAACGATCCGCATAATTGGCTTGAGCCCGCACAGGGCGACCTGAACGATGTGCTGGCCCTGATCGCCGAGTGCGACAGTGCGTTCAAGTACAGGCTGGATCGCTATAAATACCCTCAGCGCTACGATAACGTCGTGGCGACCGATTACCGTGATCAGGCCGCGCAATGGTTAACGGGGTTGGACGCACGCTTGAAGGCCGGGTCTTTTCTGTTTGGCCGGCAGCCCTGCCTGGCCGATATGGCCTTGGCTCCTTTCGTGCGGCAGTTCGCGCATGTCGATATAGACTGGTTTCAGGGCGTGGATTGGCCCAATCTGCGCCAGTGGCTGCGCAACTGGCAGGAAAGCGCTCTGTTTGAACGGATTATGTTCAAGTATGCGCCCTGGCAGGGCTTTGATTCCGGTCCGTGTTTTCCGCCGGGCGCGTAATCGGAATACAAGCGGAAAAAAGGGGCGGCATGCGCCACCCCTTGATTCGTGTGCCTGGCATGTACGGCGGGTTTATTCCATGCCGGGAACGACGGTCGAGAAGCCGCCATCGACGTGGGTGATTTCCCCGGTAACCCCTGCTGCAAGATCGGACATCAGGAAGGCGGCTACGTTGCCGACGTCTTCAATGGTGACGTTACGGCGCAAGGGCGCGTGGGTTTCCACGTATTTAAGTATGGTTGAGAAATCTTTTATTCCGCTGGCCGCCAAGGTTTTGATTGGGCCGGCCGAGATGCCGTTGGCGCGTATTCCCAGCGGGCCGAGCGAGGCCGCCATATAGCGCACGCTGGCTTCCAGCGATGCCTTGGCCAGACCCATGGTGTTGTAGTTGGGAATGGCCTTTTCAGCCCCTAGATAGGTAAGCGTCAGCACCGAGCCGTTGCGACCCTTGAGCAGCGGCAGCGCCGCCTTGGTCATTGCAGGAAAGCTATAGGCGGAAATGTCGTGGGCGATGCGAAAGCCTTCGCGCGTCATCCCTTCCAGAAAGTCGCCGGAAATGGCTTCGCGTGGTGCAAAGCCTATGGAATGGACTAGTCCGTCAAGGCCGTCCCAATGATCCTGGAGCTCTTTGAAGGCATTCTCTATTTGCTGGTCTTCGGCGACGTCGCAGGATATGACGATGTTGCTGCCCAGTTCTTGGGCGAATTCGGTAACACGTTCTTTGAAGCGCTCGCCGACGTAGGTGAAGGCCAGCTCTGCGCCTTGCTGCTTGCAGGCACGAGCAATGCCGTATGCGATCGATCGATTCGACAGCACGCCCGTAACCAGGATGCGCTTACCGTTCAGGAAACCCATTTTATGATCCTTTTTTCATGTATGAGACTAGCCGCGTATGCTTGTGCCTGGAACGCGCAGCTGCTTGCCCTTGGCTAGCTTGTCGTTCTTCAGGTTGTTCAGCTTGCGCAGCTCGTTGACCGAGGTGTTATAGCGTTTGGCCAAAGAAAACAGCGTGTCGCCGCCTTTGACGGTATGGGTTCGGACATTGGCCTTGCGTTGTAGCA
>DATCYE010000299.1:0-4409 GCA_036570485.1 Pusillimonas sp.
CGCGACCAGCAGGGCCGCCAGCGCGGCGGCCACTTGCGCCGGCAGACGTTCGGCCAGAGCCCGACCGCGAAAATGCAGACGGCGCCACAGCCAGAACGTCAGTGCGCCGCCCAGCGCCGCAATCATTGTGATGTGGGAGCCGCTGATGGAAACCAGATGGGTAATTCCAGTGCGGTTGAACACAGTCCAGTCGGAAGTCTGAACGCTGGCCTGATCCCCTATCGCCAAGGCAAGCAGCACCGCGCCGTAGCGCTTATCCTCCAAATAAGGCTGCATGGCGGCGCGCATCGCATGCCGCGCCCGTTGTGCGGCGATAGGCAGGCTGGCCCAGGGTTCATCACGCAAATAGCTGGGCGTGCCGCGCACGCTGCCGGTAGCACGTACGCCCTGCGCGAACATATAGGCTTCGTAATCAAAGAGCTGCGGATTGCGTAGGCCTTGCGGTTTTTTCAAGGTCAAGGCCATGCGCCAGATCTGTCCGGGGGCCAGATCCGGGACGTCGCTATCTTGGCTGCCTTGCGCCTGCTTGTCGTCGGCGGAAGGGCTTGCGGCGCGGCCGTATGGCCCCACCCATGCGGATGTCGGCCAGGAAACCTGAATACGGCTGGGTACGCCATCGGGAATGGATGAAATGACCTGAGCCTGAAACTGACGGCCGCCGCCCTCCAGGTCGGGCAGACTGGCCACGCGCAGCACCACTCGGGACACTTTGTTTTCGTTATGGTCGGCCAGGGCGTCGGCCAGGCGATGGTCGGCGCGTGCCCAGGTCAGCAACAAGCCGGCCAGCGCGGCCCACATAGGCGCCAGCACCAACAGCCTGTACCGACGCGGCATACTCAGTGCAAGCAAAGACAACGGCGCCACCAGCGCGGCCGCAGCCAGTCCATGACCCAAGCTGGGCAGGCCCGGCAACATATGCACCACGCCGCTTGCCGCCACAAACGCCAACAGACTCAAGCGTCCCGTCACGCCCTTGCGCTCCTAAATTGGTCAGCGTAAAGGCGCGCGGCGAGCCAATGAGTCTGGAAGGGTCAAAGATCGCCCTTCGGTTTGTACGGAAGCCCTTAGCGCCGACACAGATGCAAGACACCAGCCATAGGCCGCAATCAGAGCCGGCGGTCGGCGATTCCCGCTAGCCCAGGCTATCCAGCAAGCGCCGCAGTTCTTTCTGCTCGGCAGCGGTCAGTTTGGCACTGATACGGGCATCATGTTCACGGATGGCCTGGGTAATACTGCGCAGCGCATCCCGCCCTGCATCGGTCAGCGCCAGCGCATGGGCACGCTTGTCGATAGTGGATTCGGTGCGCGCCGCATAGCCCAGTTTCTCCAGGGAATTGACTACTTCGACCGCGCCCGAACGTGCAATCCCCATTGCATTGGCCAGCTCGGTAAGTTTCATGCCGGTATTGGCTTGAATGATGGTCATGGCCGAAAACCTGGGTGGCGTAATCGACCAAGGCCCCAGGGCGTCCAGGAAATCCTGATAGATGCGTATCTGGGCGCGCCGTATGGAATAGCCTATAAGCTCGTCCAGCACGCCGTATTCCACGCCCGGCACCTGGGCATTGAAGTGCTCGCCGCGCTGTGCGGGCCGGCGGTTGTTGGGGCGGGAACTTAGTTTTCTGCTCAATGCGATTCCTGTTTCAAAGCCAGAAGGACCTTAACCGACCCACAAGCTGCGGGCAAGGACCAGGGCGGGCCTTATCCCATTTTGCAATCGACTGCCTTGATGCGTATCACATCAAGAGGCTGGTTCGGGTAAATCCCGATAGGCTGGCATATACCCCAGATTGTTATGATACATAACAAATTATGGGAGATAGTTCTTGAAAGTAATTATCGCGGGCGCCGGCATAGGCGGGTTGACCCTGGCACTTATGCTGAACCAGCGCGGCATCGAATGCGACATATTTGAAAGCGCACGAGAGCTCAAGCCCCTGGGCGTGGGCATCAACCTGCTTCCCCATGCAGTTGCAGAACTGGATCAGTTGGGCTTGCTGGATACTCTGGCCGCCAGTGCAATACCCACTTCCGCCCTGCACTATTACAACCGTCACGGTCAGCCTATCTGGCAAGAATCCAGGGGTCTGGCGGCCGGTTACGCCGTGCCACAGCTATCCATACATCGCGGCGAACTTCAGTTGCTGCTGGCCGATGCGGCCGTACAGCGGCTGGGGGCCGGCCACCTGCACACCGGCCTGGCTTTTGAGTCGCTGACGCAAGATGCGCAAGGCGTGACTGCCCAGTTCCGGAATCGCACAACCAACGAGCTAGAAGAGGTTCGTGGCGATCTGCTGATCGGTGCAGACGGCATTCATTCGGCTGTACGGCATTTCTTTCATCCGCAATCCGATGAATTGCGTTTTTCGGGCCGCATGCTGTGGCGCGCCATTACCGATTCCGATCCCTATCTGGACGGCAAGACCATGTTCATGGCCGGCCATCAGGATCAGAAATTCGTCTGCTATCCCATATCGGAACCCATGCGCAGCCAGGGCCGCTCGCGCATCAACTGGATTGCAGAGCTGCGCATACCGGAACCCGATCTGCCTGCAACCGATTGGAACCGTGTCGTTGACGCTTCGGTGTTCGCCGACCGCTTCGAGTCCTGGCGCTGGGACTGGATAGATATTCCGGCCATCATTCAGGGTGCGCAGGCCATTTACGAATTCCCGCTGGTCGATAAAGACCCCCTACCCAGCTGGACGCACGACCGCGTCACCCTGCTGGGAGATGCGGCGCATCCCATGTACCCCATCGGGTCCAACGGCTCGGCACAAGCCATACTCGATGCACGCTGCCTGGCCGACCGCCTGCAAGCAATGAGCACACAGCGCAATGCCAGCATCGAACTGGCCTTGAAGGAATACGAAGCCGAACGCCTGCCGCCCACCGCCGGCATTGTGCTGCGCAACCGCCTGAACGGCCCCGAACAAGTCATGCAGATTGCGCATGAGCGCGCACCCGACGGCTACACGCACATACACGATGTCGTCCCTGAACAGGAGCTGGCCGAGATTGCCGCGCGCTACAAGCGCCTGGCCGGCTTCGATCGTGCTGCGCTCCAGAACAAATAAAGGCTAACGATATGACCACACCCATTGCCGCTCCCGCGCTGGAACACCTGGCCACCCTGATAGTCGATGTGGCGCCGCCGCAAGAAGTGGGCCACACCCCCTTCGGCCGGCGCCGGGTCATTCCCATCGTTGGCGGCACAGTCAAGGGCGCCCTGCTATCGGGCAGGATTCTGTCCGGCGGTGCGGATTTTCAAGCCATACGCTCTGATACCTTTACCGACATCCATGCCCGCTACGTCATCGAAACCGATGAAGGCGAAACGATCTACGTCGAAAACACGGGCATACGCACGGGTTCGGCCGACGATATCGCCGCACTGGCAAAAGGCATTCCGGTGGATCCGGCACGCATCTATTTTCGCAGCTACCCAAAATTTGAAACGGCCTCGCCTCGGCTGGCCTGGCTCAACACGCATCTGTTTCTGGGAACCGGCGCACGGTATCCGGATCGGGTCGAGTTGAACTTCTTTGTAATACGTTAATAAGACACTCAGGAGACCAACCCATGAAATTATCTTCCCTTGCCTGCCTGCTGTCCTCAGCCTGCATGGCCCTTGCGTCGGCAGGCGCGCTGGCCGCCTACCCCGATCAGCCCATCCGCATGACGGTGGGCTTTCCTGCCGGCACCGGCCCCGACATCGTCGCTCGCACGGTCGGCGAGCAGTTGTCCAAAGAGCTTGGACAATCAGTCGTAGTAGAAAACAAGGCCGGCGCGGGCGGACAGATAGCCGCCTATTCAGTCGCCCACAGCGCGCCTAACGGCTACAACATTTTGCTGGGCGAGGTGGGGTCCATCAGTATTTCGCCTGAAACCACATCGAATCTAAGCTATGCGCCGCTTAAAGAGTTCGACCCCATCACTGAAGCCGTGCGCGCCAATTTCGTGCTGGTCATTCCGGCAAACTCGCCCTACAAGACATTGAAGGATTTCGTTGCGGCCGCCAAGGCCAGCACCGACCGCTTCAATATCGCTACCTTCGGCGCCGGCACGCCAGGCCACTTCGGCGCCGAGATGCTGGCCGACGCGGGCGGCTTCAAGATAGAACCCATCCACTATCGCTCCACCGGCGATGCGGTTACGGCCATTATTGCCGGACAGGTGCAAGGCGCATTCGTGACCACAGCCATGGCGGCGCCGCAACTGGCCTCCGGAAAAATGCGCGCCCTGGCCATCACCGGCGCAGAACGCACCAAGATGCTGGGCGATATAGCCACCTTTAACGAACTGGGTATGCCCGATGTGAACTTCGGCGCCTGGTTTGCGTTTTTTGCACCCAAGGGAACGCCCAGCGAAGCCCTGGACATCTTGAATCAAAAGACGATAGCTGCACT
>DATCYE010000300.1:0-10408 GCA_036570485.1 Pusillimonas sp.
CATTTACGTTTATGGCGGTACCATTCTGCCAGGCCGTCTTAATGGCAAAGATCTGAATATCGTCAGCGTATTCGAGGCCGTGGGCGAGAACGCCGCAGGCCGCATGAGCGACAAGGAACTCAAGCAGATCGAGCTGCATGCCATTCCCGGCCCCGGCTCCTGCGGCGGCATGTACACGGCAAACACCATGAGCTCGGCGTTCGAAGCAATGGGCATGAGCCTGCCGTACTCATCGACTATGGCCAATGTACACGACGAAAAAACCAATTCGGCAGCCGAGTCGGCCCGCGTATTGCTCAAGGCCATCGCGCTTGATCTGAAGCCGCGCGACATCGTCACCCGCAAGTCTATCGAAAATGCCGTCAGCGTGGTCATGGCCACGGGCGGTTCCACTAATGCCGTTCTGCATATTTTGGCGATTGCCCATGCGGCGGGCGTTGAATGGACCATCGACGACTTCGAGCGCGTGCGTCAGCGCGTGCCTGTTATTTGCGACCTGAAGCCCAGCGGTCATTTCCTGGCGGTCGATTTCCATAAAGCCGGTGGCGTTCCACAAGTCATGAAGCTGCTGCTGAACGCAGGGCTCATCAACGGCGATTGCATCACCATTACCGGTCAGACCATAGCCGAAGTCCTGAAAGACATACCCGATACGCCCAGTCCCGATCAGAACATAATTTTTTCGCTGGACAAGGCGCTGTACAAGCAGGGCCACCTGGCCATACTGAAAGGCAACCTGTCGCCGGAAGGCGCGGTCGCCAAGATCACTGGCCTGAAGAATCCGGTCATCACCGGCCCCGCACGCGTTTTCGATGACGAGCAGTCGGCGCTCAAGGCGATCCTGGACGGCAAGATCAAGGCCGGCGACGTCATGGTGCTGCGCTATCTGGGGCCCAAGGGCGGACCGGGCATGCCCGAAATGCTGGCCCCCACCGGGGCGTTGATCGGCGCCGGCCTGGGTGACTCCGTAGGCCTGATTACCGATGGCCGCTTTTCGGGCGGCACCTGGGGCATGGTGGTTGGCCACGTGGCACCGGAGGCGGCCGTGGGCGGCACGATAGGTCTGGTGCATGAAGGCGATTCCATTACCATCGACGCGCATCAGTTGCTGTTGCAGGTGCATGTAGACGATGCCGAGCTGGCCGAACGCCGCAAGGCATGGAAGGAGCCTGCACCCCGCTATACGCGCGGTGTGCAGGCCAAGTTTGCCTTCAATGCCTCAACGGCCAGCACGGGTGCCGTGCTGGACAACTTCTAAGCGGGACTCAGGGCAGGTCGAACACCAATACTTCGGCGCCCTTGCCGTCGGCCAGCGTCAGCAGCGTTTCATCGGCGATCTTGACGCCGTCGCCGGCGGATAGCTGCAGTCCATTCAGCGACAGTTGACCGCGGGCGACATGCACATATGCATGTCGGCCCGCTGCCAGCGGCTGCTCGACCTTTTCATCTCCGTCCAGCAATCCGGCGTAAACGCGAGCATCTTGCCCGATAGTAAGCGAGCCATCTTGGCCATCGGGTGAAAGGATCAGGCGCAGCTTGCCGCGCTTCTCCTCTTCAGGATAGTGCTTCTCCTGATAGTTGGGCTTGACGCCCGAAAATTTCGGGATGATCCAGATTTGCAGGAAATGCACCGGCTCGGTACGCGAATGATTGAATTCGCTGTGCTGGACACCGGTGCCGGCGCTCATCAGTTGCACATCGCCCGGGCGTATGACCGAACCCGAGCCCATCGAGTCCTTATGTTCCAGCGCGCCTTCAAGTACATAGGAAAAAATTTCCATGTCGCGGTGGCCGTGGGTGCCGAACCCTTCGCCGGCCTGGACAGTGTCGTCATTGATGACGCGCAAGGCGCTCCAGCCCATTTGCTGGTGGTCATAATATTCGGCAAATGAAAAGGTGTGGTGGCTGTTCAACCAGCCGTGTTGTGCGTGGCCGCGTTCTGCGGCATGACGAAGTTCCAGCATGACGTTCTCCTGAATAAGGGTGAAGCTAAGCTCCAATAACTGTATTTTATGATTTGTTTTTTATATAAAAAAGCGCAAAATACAGCTTATAAACATCTAATAATTAGATAAATTAGTAGGCCGGCTACTTTCGATGGGCAGCAACTGAAATGCAAATCCTGAAAACCACACTGGAGCAATGGCGTGTATTGCAAGCCATCGTCGAGCACGGCGGTTATGCGCAGGCCGCCGAAGCCTTGCATCGCAGCCAGTCTTCCGTCAGCTACATGGTTGCTCGCTTGCAGGAACAGCTCGGCGTTCCTTTGCTGACCATAGAGGGACGCAAAGCCCGCTTGACGGAAAGCGGCAAGGCGCTGCTGGTTCAGGCTTCCGATTTGCTCGATGATGCCGCCCGGCTGGAGCAAAGGGCGGCGCGCCTGGAGCAAGGGTGGGAGGCACAAGTCAGGCTCGTGGTCGACGCCGCGCTGCCTACGCCCTTGCTGTTGCGGGCCTTAAGTCAATTTACCCAGGTGGCAGGGCAGACACGCCTGCAACTGACCGAGGTGGTGCTATCGGGTGCCGACGAGGCCTTGGTGGAGCAGCGCGCCGACATTCTAGTGGGTACGCGCGTGCCGGCGGGATATCTAGGTAATTTGCTGCTGGATGTGGATTTCATCGCGGTAGCTCATCCCTCGCATAGCCTGCATCGTCTGGGACGCGAACTCGCGGGCGACGATCTGAAGCGGGAAATGCAGATCGTGTTGCGCGATTCGGGCACCGTCAGCCCGCGCGACGAAGGTTGGTTGGGGTCGGCCCAGCGCTGGACGGTAAGCAGTCTTGAAACATCGGCCGCCATGGTGGCCGACGGCCTGGGCTTTGCCTGGCTGCCGCGCCACCTTATACAAAGACGCCTGGACGAGGGCATACTTTGGCCCTTGCCATTGAGAGAAGGCCGGATTCGTCGGGTATCGCTATACCTGGCTTTCGGAAACCAGGCCCAAGCCGGCCCGGCCGCCCAGCAACTGGCCCAGGTTTTGACTAAATCGGCGCAAGACTATGCTGCGTCGGCGGTAAACGCTTTCCGATAGCGCAATAGCAGCCACATGCACAGACCTGCAGGCACTGCCAGCGAAGCATAGGCCAGGCCGTAGCTGCCGAAAGCGCTGGCAATCAGGCCGAATATCGGGGGGCCGATAACGATGCCCAGGAAGGTCACGCACAGAGTTCCGCCGGTGGCGATGCTGGCTTGCCCTTTGGGCGCCTGGCGCGCCACTTCCGCCAGGTAAACGCCATTCCAGCCTACGGCACTGGCGCCGAATAGCGACAGCACGATCAGCGTCAGCGCCTGGGAGTTCACCTGCACCAGAAACGGCGTGATTACAGAGCAGGCGACAATCAGGACGGCCAGTAGAGCCAGCATGTTGATCGGTCCCAGATAGCGGTCGGACAGGTAGCCCCACGCCAAGCGGCCGGCCACGCCGGCGGCCTGCGCAACAGCCAGCGTGAACCCTGCAATGATCAGCCCCATGCTCAGGTCGTCGTGCAGGTAAGTAACCAGATAGGTGGTTAGCGACAATTGCGTCATGGACAATAGAAAGGACACGCCGGCCAATACCGCCAGGCTGCGATGGCTGAAGACCAGGCGCAAAGGGGCGGCCAGACCGCTGCCGAAGGAAAGTGCCTGCGTATTGTCTTTATCGGCGTCCAGTTCGGCACACAGCGGCTGAATCGCCACCGCGCATAGCAATGTGATGGTGGCGATGATCAGGAAGGCGCCCTGCCATCCGATCAGGCCGGCCAGGCCTGGCACAATCATGCCGGCCAGCACGCCCCCTAAAGGAACGCCGGTCTGCTTGACCGAAAATACAAAGGACATGCGGTGAGCGGGTGTGCTGCGCGCCAATAGGTGCGAGCTGGCCGGTGTGATGGGGCCATAGCCCAGGCCAATGAGCACCGCGCCGATCGCCATTGATATCGGGGATGGCAGGACTGATATCGCCACGCCTGCCGCGCATAGCAGCAGGCCGATCTGACTGGCCCGTATGGCGCCGAACCGGCGTACGAAGCCGCCCGCCAGCAGGCTGGAAGCCATCGCACCGATATAGGCAAAGGCAATGTACAAGCCCAGATAAGTTGTTGATATCCCCAGCGAGTCAGCCACGGCGGGCGCAACGGCAGGCAGAGTCAGCAGGCACATGGCTACCAGAGATTGCACAGCTAGCGTAGCGGTGAGTACGGTGGTTGCCGAGGTTTTGGAGCTCATGCGCAATGGGTGTCCTTTGTTTCTTTTACTGTTCGAAGCCGGATGATGCTTTCGCCCGATGATACCTGTCGTATCATAATCCTTCGCTCGTACTGATCGCTGCCCAGCTTGATTTAAGCAGGCTCAACCTTGAAAGGATAGATCGTGTTAACACCGGAACAACGTGCAAGACAGCACGACATCATCACGGAGCTTCATGTCAGCCCCAACTTCGACCCAGAGCGCGAAATCGAGCGGCGGGTCAAGTTTCTGGCCGACTACCTGGTGTCTACCGGCGCAGGCGCCTTGGTTCTGGGCATTAGCGGCGGCGTCGACTCCCTGACTGGCGGCTGCCTGGCGCAGCGGGCCGTGGACTTGGTGCGCAATCGGGGCCGCGAAGTGGTTTTCGTGGCCATGCGCCTGCCCTACGGCCAACAACGCGACGAACACGATGCACAAGCGTCGCTCGAAGTCATTCAACCCGACAAGCTGGTCACGGTCGACGTCAAGCCCGCCAGCGACGCCATGCTGGATGCGCTATTGGCAGGCCAGGTGCAGTTTCGCGATGCCCAGCACCGGGATTTCCTGCTGGGCAACATTAAGGCGCGGCAACGAATGATTGCCCAATATGCCGTGGCGGGCGCGCATCGGGGCCTGGTGGTGGGCACGGATCATGCCGCCGAGGCCCTCATGGGCTTCTTCACCAAGTTCGGCGATGGCGCGGCTGACCTGACCCCGCTTACAGGTCTGAACAAGCGGCGCGTACGCGCATTGGCTCAAGCCATGGGCGCACCCGATACGCTGGTCATGAAGGTGCCGACCGCCGATCTGGAATCGCTTACGCCCCTGAAGCCGGACGAAGATGCCTTTGGCGTTACCTATGCCGAAATCGACGATTTCCTGGAAGGCAAGGATGTTTCTCGGGAAGCGTATGACGTCATTTTGCGTACTCACGGCAATTCGGCTCATAAAAGGGTTTTGCCCATATTTCCCGAGACTTAAAGCGGCCGCCGGGGGCCGGGCAATGGGGTGTCACGCAATCGTCATATAATCTGGCGCTATCTTCTTTGCGCAACCCGGTAAGTAATTTTGCAAATCGCTCTTCTATCCCTATTGGCTGTGTCGGTGTTGGGAACGTCGTTTATTTCAGGCGTTTTCGGGATGGCGGGCGGCATGATACTCATGGGCATCCTGATCGCCTATTTACCGGTTTCTGCCGCCATGGTGCTGCATGGCACGGCGCAAATGACCTCCAACGGATGGCGCGCACTGCTTTGGCGGCGCAATACTCATTACGGAATTTTTGGGCGTTATATCCTCGGCCTGGTGGCTGCGGGCGTGCTTTTCACTTTCGTCGGTTTCGTGCCCGACCGGGCCCTGGTTCTTATCTCGTTGGGCATCATTCCTTTTCTGGCCGTATTGATTCCCGCCAGATTCGTGCCCCAGGCCAACAGCCGCTTCGGCGCGGAGGCTTGCGGCTTCATGAACACCTGCATGCAGTTCATCGCCGGGGTGTCAGGACCCTTGCTGGATGTGTTCTTTGTGCGTTCCCATATGGATCGCCGCAGCGTCGTGGCAACCAAAGCCGCCTGCCAGACCTTTTCGCACCTTGCCAAGCTTATCTACTTCACCCATATCATGGGCGGAGAAAGCGAGGTAGAGAAATGGGCGATGGGCATCGCCATCCTCATGGCCATCCTGGGCACCAGCCTAAGCAAATTCGTACTTGAGAAGCTGACGGATCATCAGTTCCGGCGCTGGACTCAGGTGCTGGTGATGACAATAGGCGTGGTTTATCTTTCGCAGGGTGCTTACGTCCTTCTTACGCGCTAGCCGCCTCAGGCACCTTCTTTGCCTTCACGAGCCGCTTCCTCCAGATCTTTTTCCGTCAATATCCGTACGTCCGGGTCGGCCGTATCGCTGCCTCCCGGCGTAAATTGCAGCCCCTGCATATAAGGAGTCGGCTTCTTGCGTCGGTAATCCGCGAATTCCTTGGCATAGTAGTTACGCGCCTGTTCGACATCCTTTGCGCCGGTCGCGATGTCATGCATCAGGTTCAGCGCCAGAAAATTCGCTTCTTCGTCGTGGCAGCGTGCCGAGACTTCGCCTTTCGTGCGGTTTATGACGACGCTGCCGTCGAATAGGCATGCCTGTGCGGCCTTTTCGGGCGGAAAGCGGTAATCGATGACAGACTCCACCGAATCGTAATGCGGCGCCGGAAAGTCGTGCTGGTTAACCGTCCTGGAAGCCACAATGCGTTTCCAGGGGCCTGGTTGGTGCCAGGTAATTTGCGTATCGGTAATTTCATCCGGCTCGCCGTATTTGTCGACGACCAGTTGCGCGGCTTCCTGGGCGTCTTCAGGCCAGTCCGCAATGCTGGGTGATACAGATTGTTTAGCCATGGGTTTTCTCCGAATAAGTGGCAGGCGCTTTCCTGTCAGCAATCGGCGTGCCGTTTTCAATCCTCGGGTGGCTAGCCGCTACAATCGCGCATATGGAAATCCGTCAACTTCGCTATTTCGTCTGCGTGGTCGAAGCGGGCAGCATGGGTAAGGCTGCTCGCGAGCTGGGTGTGGTCACCTCGGCCCTTAGCCAGCAGATCAGCCGCCTGGAGTCGGAGCTGGCCACTCGTCTGCTTCAGCGTACGGGCACAGGCGTTGTGCCGACCGATGCGGGCCTGGCTTTCTTCCGACAGGCACAGCTGGCTTTGCGCCATGTCGATGAAGCGGCACGCGCCGCACAGCAGGCGAGGCTTTCAGGGCATGTCAGCGTGGGCATGGCGCCGACGACGGCGGCTGTTATGGGGCTGCCTCTTATGCTGGCGATGCGCGAGCGTTATCCAGATGTGCGTTTCCACCTGGTCGAATCCTTGTCCGGGCACTTGATGAACATGCTGAACGCCAGGCAGCTGGACCTGGCAATTGTGTTCAATAGCGAAGCCGGTCGCAAGTGGTCGGTTATGCCTTTGCTCGAAGAGCGCCTGTTTGTTTTTGCGGCAAAGGGCTTCAAGGGTTTCCCCAGGCAGAAAAAAGTGCGATTGGCCGGCCTTACGGAACTTCCCTTGGTCATGCCGACCAATATGCATGGTCTGCGTTCCTTGTTGGCGGGAGCAATAGGCCAGCAGGATCTGAGCCTTAACATCACCATGGAAATCGATTCTCTGGCCATGCTGATGGACGCCGTCGGTGCCGGGTTGGTGGCCACCATACAACCGGGCGCGGCGATTACCCGGGTAAGCAGCGAATCTTTTGTGATGTCCGAAATATCCGATCCCAGCCTGGTGCGCCGCAATCTGCTGGTCAGCCTGTCCGACGACGAGCTTTCGCCGGCGGGGCTGGCAACGCGGGTCGTCATGCGCGACGTAGCGTTGCGGCTCGTCCGCGAGGGGGGCTGGTTGGGCGCCTCTGTTCACGAATCGTGAATGGCCGTTGCGATACACGGTAGTAGCGCAGGGGTCCGTTAGTTTCTATGCTTGCACAATTAGGCGACCGCCTGTGGGGCGCGCCTCGGTCAAGTCCTGGAATCTTAGCAATGCTGGATGTACTCGTAATTGGTGGCGGAAATGCCGCGCTGTGCGCCGCGCTAATGGCGCGCGAAGCAGGCGCAAGCGTCATGATCCTGGAATCGGCGCCCAAAGAATGGCGTGGCGGAAACTCGCAGCACACGCGTAATTTACGCTGCATGCACGATGCCCCTCAAGATGTTCTGGTGGAATCCTATCCCGAAGAAGAGTTCTGGCAAGATCTGCTGAAGGTAACCGGTGGCGTCACCAACGAAAAGCTGGCACGCCTGGTTATTCGTGCTTCGTCCTCCTGCCGCGACTGGATGCGCAAGCATGGCGTACGTTTCCAGCCTTCGCTTTCGGGCACCCTGCACGTGGCACGTACCAATGCATTTTTCATGGGTGGCGGCAAGGCGCTGGTCAATGCTTACTATCGCAGTGCCGAGAACCTGGGTGTACAGATTCGCTACGACGCTCCGGTCGATGCGCTGGAGCTGGACGGCGACCGCTTTGTGGCCGCACGCATAGGCGCAGAACGCATCGAGGCGCGCGCCTGCGTGGTTGCCAGCGGCGGTTTCGAGTCCAACCGCGAATGGTTGCGCGAAGCCTGGGGCCAGAACGAAGCCGGTGAATGGCCGGCCGACAACTTCCTGATACGCGGCACGCGTTTCAATATGGGTGTCTTGCTAAAGTATCTGCTTGATGCGGGAGTCGATTCCATTGGTGATCCGACGCAGTCCCATTCAGTCGCCATCGATGCCCGGGCCCCCCTGTACGACGGCGGAATCTGTACGCGGGTCGATTGCGTGTCACTGGGCGTTGTTGTCAATCGCGATGCCAAACGCTTCTACGACGAGGGCGAAGATTTCTGGCCCAAGCGTTATGCCATCTGGGGGCGGCTGGTTGCCAAGCAGCCCGGCCAAATTGCCTATTCCATTATCGATGCAAAGGCCGTGGGCCGTTTCATGCCGCCGGTGTTTCCAGGGGTAAAGGCCGACACCTTGCCGGAACTGGCGCGCCAATTGGGTCTGGACGAGCAAACATTCATGGCAACCGTCAACAATTACAACGCGGCGTGTCGCATGGGCGAATTCAATCATGAAGTCCTGGATGACTGTCATACCGAAGGCCTGGCGCCTGCCAAGACGCATTGGGCTCGCCCGCTGGATACCGCTCCGTATTACGCCTATGCCTTGCGTCCGGGCATTACCTTTACTTATCTGGGGGTGAAGGTGGACGAGCATGCCGCCGTGCACTTCAATGGCCAACCTAGCGCTAATCTGTTTGCAGCGGGTGAAGTCATGGCCGGCAATGTGCTGGGCCAGGGCTATACCGCCGGAGTAGGCATGAGCATAGGGACGGCGTTCGGACGCATAGCCGGCACTAGGGCGGCTGCGGCGGCGCTGAGCCGTTCACAGAACGAAACATCGGCAGATGCAGGGAAAGAAGAACATGCAGCAGCTTGAAGCACTTACCCAAGAGGCCGTGTCGTTGGCCGGCTTGAATACGGCCTTGACTGCCGACGAAGCGGAAGTCGACCGCATCATGACCATCTGCAACGCTTGTCGGTATTGCGAAGGTTTTTGCGCGGTGTTTCCCGCCATGACGCGTTTGCTGGAGTTCGGCAAGGCCGATATCCATTACCTGGCAAACCTGTGCCATAACTGCGGCGCCTGTCTGCATTCCTGCCAGTACGCTCCACCGCACGAGTTTGCCGTCAATGTGCCCAAGGCCATGGCGACTGTACGGGTGCAGACCTATTCCGACTATGCATGGCCACCGGCGCTGGGTGCTTTGTACAAGCGTGCCGGCCTGACGATGGCTTTGGCCAGTGCGGCTGGCTTGGCCTTGTTTCTTGTGCTTGTGCTGCTGATCAATGGTTCCTTGTTTCACGAACCCCTGGCGGGCAACTTCTACGCCATTTTTCCGCACAATACGCTGGCATTGATGTTCGGCTTTGTGTTCCTGCTTGCGGTAATGGCCTTGGGTATAGGCGTGGTCAAGTTTTGGCGAGGTGTCTCGCCACCTGTAGCGGCCAGTTAACACAAAGGAGAGGCTGCTGTCGAAGCCGCACACGATGCCCTCAGCTTGAAGTACCTGGACGGCGGGCACGGCGATGGCTGTAACAACGAAGACGACCGGTTCTCGTTGTGGCGGCGTCGTTTCCATCACTTTACGTTTTACGGTTTCATGCTTTGTTTTGCGGCGACCTCGGTGGCAACGCTATATCACTATCTGCTCGATTACCAGGCGCCCTACCCGATATTCAGCCTGCCTGTGCAATTGGGTATATTCGGCGGCATCGGCTTGCTGATCGGCCCGGCCGGTTTACTGTGGCTTAATATCAGGCGCCATCCCTTGCACGGCGATGCCGCCCAGCGCCCCATGGACAGAGGGTTCATTGCTTTGCTGTTCCTGATCAGCCTTAGCGGCCTGGCGTTGTTGGTTTACAGGGATACGGGCGCCATGGCTTTACTGTTGGCAATCCATCTTGGGGTTGTCATGGCTTTCTTTTTAACCATGCCTTATGGGAAATTTGCCCATGGCATTTTTAGGTGTGCGGCACTGCTAAAAAGCTCGATAGAAAAACGGCAGCCTAATCGCCTGGGCCTGGGCGACTGACCCGGGTCTTGTTCTTACCCTTAAAAAAAACTGGAGACACTATGTCTGGATTGCACTTAATTACGCGGTTGTGCGCCGCCGGATTCATCACTGCACTGG
>DATCYE010000301.1:0-2035 GCA_036570485.1 Pusillimonas sp.
ATGCTTTTATCGGTGAATTTTCCGTAGCGCAGAAGGTCGAACCGGCCAAATCGCATAATGCCCTACTCCGCCTGCTCCAGATGCGCCATCAGCGCGGGGCCCACTTCGCGCAGCAATGGGGCGAGTTCTCCCGCCCTGATGCCGTCGAACCAGGCAACACTGGATTGCAGCTCCTGGGGGGCCTTGCTTACCAGACCCAGCAGATCGGCTTGCAGGCTTGCCAAAAACTGCACATCGGTTTCAGCAGCGCCAAGCAGCACTTGCAGATCGGCCAGTGCCTCGGAGCGGTCGGCCTGTGCCCCGCCGGCGGCATGGGTTTCGATCTTGACCTTTTCCAGCCAAAGGCGCTCATGCCCCAGCGCGGCAACCTGCGCCAGAATCTCGGCGCGCAACTGGCTTTCCAGGCCAAAAAGCGCGCCATGCGCAGGCGTGCCTCCGCACACGCTTACACGCACGACCAGCGGCATGGCATATGTGCTGTCCAGCGCCAGGGCCTCTAGCGCTGCGCCCGTCGCGCGTGCGACATCGGTAAATGTCAGGCAATCGGACACATCGACCCGTAGCGCCGTCCAGCGCAATACGTCGACCAGTGCGCGTTCGACGGCAATATTGCCAAGATCATCGCACTCGACCAGAACGGCGCCGCGTGGGCCGGTTTCACGTATATTGCGCCCTTGCAGATTGCCGGGAAACACCACCACCGAATCGCCGCGCCAAATACTGTATTCGTGAACATGCCCCAAGGCCCAATACTGATAGCCTTTAGCGTGTAATTCATCCAGAGAGCACGGCGCGTAATTGGCATGCATGGCGTTGCCTTCCAGCGCGGTATGCAATACGCCGATATTGAACATGCCTGGAACCGGATCGGGATAGGTCGTGACCAGGTTTTCCGTTGTCGCCGCCACCTTGAACCCGCGCCCATGCAAGGCCACGTTCAACGTGTCGATCACGAAGGTCGATGCCTTGCGCGTATCGAACACAAACACATTGTCGGGCAGCAGCAGCTTGCGCGTCATCTCGCTTTCGGCATCGTGGTTGCCGTACAAAAGATAGACCGGAATGCCGGCCCGCTTCAAGCGCCCCATCTGCTTGGCAAAATACAGGCCGGTGTTGTGATCCTTCCAGTTGCCATCGTACAGATCGCCGGCAATGATCATGAAATCCACGCTCTCGTCGATGGCCAGGCCTATTAACCTGGCGAAGGCGTCGCGCGTAGCCGTGCGCAAGCTATCCACAGGCGCATCGGCATAAGCGCTCAAGCCCGTCAGGGGGCTGTCAAGGTGAATGTCGGCGGCGTGGATGAACTTCACAAATCAATTCCTTCTTGCTCAGGTGCGTGGTTCACGGCATGCGCCACTATACCAAGCACGGCCACCGTCCTTCGGGCACATGACACACCTTTGTCATGATGCATTGCAATAATCCCGCCTGCATATAGATATGCACTCTACCCACACGCCCCGGCACGACACCACGCCGGCTTGCGACGACACACATTTCGGCAGACGCAGCACACATGAGAAACTTCTTTACTCTGAAAAAAAGCTTTTTTGTTTTTCTGGCTATTCTCATTCTGCTTTCGCTGTTGGTACTGAGCGCGCTACGCAATTTGACCGGCAGCATAGAACACCTGAAAACCACCGAGCAGCGCCGCTATCAGGCCACCGAGCTGGCAACCGCGTATAAAAGTCTGACGCAAGCCATGACGCGCGATGTCATGGCCTTTGTCGCCAGCGAACAGCCCGAGTTCCAGGAAAGCCATAAGCGCCTAACAGCTGTTCTGCACGGCCAGGCACCCGATAGCCACGGCGTGCAGCAAGCGATGCTGGACCGCTTCCGCCATGCCGGCTTTACGGCGCAAGAGATGGCCAAGCTGGAGTCCGCCCATACGCAAATCACGGAATTGGGTAAAACGGAAAAAGAAGCCATCAGCACCGCCAGCGGCCAGTTCGACGATGGACAAGGCGGCATCAAAGTGGCCCTGCCCAACGCCCTGATGGCCAAGGTAATGATATTTGGCCAGCAATATGCC
>DATCYE010000302.1:0-3092 GCA_036570485.1 Pusillimonas sp.
CTATATAACCGCCGCCAATTCCATGCCGCGCGTTATTCTGGCGCCAATTTTTGGCATGTGGTTCGGCCTGGGTATCTGGTCCAAGGTGGCCTTGGCTGTAACCCTGGTGTTTTTCATCGTGTTCTTCAACGTATATCAGGGTGTGCGCGAAGTCAGCACTACCTTGCTGGATAACGCCCGCATGCTGGGCGCCAACCGCAAGCAGTTGCTGCGTCATGTATACATACCTTCGGCCACCAGTTGGGTTTTCTCCAGCCTGCACACATCGGTAGGCCTGGCATTTGTGGGCGCCGTAGTGGGTGAATACCTGGGTTCGGCCAGCGGGGTCGGTTATCTTATTTTGCAGGCCGAGGGCACGCTGGATGTAAATACGGTGTTTGCCGGCATAGTCGTGCTGACCATCTTCGCCTTGCTGCTCGATGGCTTGGTCACCTTGGTCGAAGACCGTTTGCTGTCCTGGAAGCCCAAAGCCGGCGAAACCGAAAAACTGTAATTTCATGTCCAATCAATACTCGCCGTCTGCCGCAGCCGCTATGCGGCATGCGGCCGCCAATACTCGCGGAAGCCAGCGATGAAAGTCCATTAATGCGCGGCGACAGCAACGATTATCGCGAAATCTTCCTAAGCGATTTGCCCCTCATGGACGTGCGCGCTCCCATCGAGTTCGCCAAAGGCGCGTTTCCCCAAGCGCTGAACCGACCCTTGATGGACGACGATGAACGCGCCAAGGTCGGTACCTGTTACAAGCAAAAA
Source organism: Pusillimonas sp. (assembly GCA_036570485.1). Classification (GTDB taxonomy): domain Bacteria; phylum Pseudomonadota; class Gammaproteobacteria; order Burkholderiales; family Burkholderiaceae_B. Next base: position 754 of record DATCYE010000302.1, read on the forward strand.
GGCAACCAGGCCGCCGTCGAGCTGGGTCACCGCTTGGTGTCGGGCGCGATCAAGGCTCAGCGTATGCAGGCCTGGGCCGACTTTGTCCGCGACCATCCCGATGGCTATTTGTATTGCTTTCGCGGCGGGCTGCGCTCGCAGATCAGTCAACAGTGGCTGACAGAGGCGGGAATCGACTATCCGCGCATAGAAGGCGGCTACAAGGCCATGCGCGGCTTTCTGCTTCAGACCCTGGACTCGGCGCTGTCGGAATGCGACTTTATTCTGGTCGGCGGGCTGACAGGCGTGGGCAAGACCGAATTGCTGATGCAACTGAATAACGCGGTCGATCTGGAAGGGCACGCCCATCATCGCGGTTCCAGCTTTGGCAGGCATGCAACGCCCCAACCCGGGCAGATCGACTTCGAGAACGCCCTGGCCATCGACCTGCTGAAACAGCGTGCGCGTGGCACGGAACTATTCGTTCTGGAAGAAGAAAGCCGCATGATAGGCAGTTGCGCTTTACCTTTGCCCCTGCAACAGCGCATGCCGCAGTATCCGCTGGTGTGGCTGGAAGATCGCTTGGCGGGCCGCGTTGAACGTATTTTAGGCGACTATGTTGTCGACCTTTGCGCCGAGTTCGTCGCTTTGCTGGGCGACGAAGCCGGATTCACCGCCTTTGCGGAACGGCTTAGGCTCTGCCTGCGCAATATCGTCAAACGCCTGGGCTGGGAGCGCTATCTGCGACTATCGGCCATTATGGATGCCGCCTTGGCCGAGCAGCAGCGTAGCGGCGCGCTTGATTTGCATCGCGACTGGATTGAAGGCTTGCTTGGCGAATACTACGACCCCATGTACGCCTACCAGCGTGAAAAAAATGCCGAACGCATCGTATTTGTCGGCGACCTGCCGGCGGTGGCACACTACCTTCGCGACCGCGCATGCAAGCGGCAGGCCGGTCTGGAAATAAGCCGGGCCGGGAAGGGTGGCAATTAAAGCCAGGAGCTAATGCATGGATAAGATCCGGATCGATAAATGGCTTTGGGCGGCGCGCTTTTACAAGACCCGCAGCCTGGCGGCCGACGAGCTCGTTAAAGGCAGGGTGCTGGTGAACGGCCAGCCCGCCAAGCCGGCGCGGGAAGTCGCGGTGGGCGACCTGGTCAGCGTACGCAAAGAAGACCCTGCTATTCAGGTACGCGTATGCGGGCTTAGCAGCGTGCGTGGACCAGCCCCCGTGGCCAGACAGCTATACGAGGAAACACCCGAAAGCACCGAAGCACGCGAACGGGCCGCCGAAATGAGGCGGCTTGCGCCCGAACCCGCCCACGAGATTGCCGCCGGACGGCCCACGAAGCGCGATCGACGGCTGATTGATTCAATGCGTGGGAAGTAGCAGCTGAAGCCGTTCATAGCGATGAAACCATCCCGGTTTATGATCGTGTACGCGACGATCCCGTGGTTCGCAGCGCCCCTGGCCTACCGTCTTTTTGGCTTTTATTCAAATTAGCCGGACAGCACGCCGACATTGACAAGTATCCATTTTTAGCAGAGCCTTCATGCCCGAATCCGCCGACTCTCACCTGATCGAAACCCTGCTTGAAAGCCAGTCTCTGTTCGACGGAAGCTTCCTTAAGGCACGGCGCGACATCGTCCGACTGCCAGATGGGAAGAGCGCCAGCCGAGAATACATCGTGCATCCCGGCGCGGTCGTTATCATCCCCTTGCTGGACGACGATCATGTGCTGTTGGAGCGCCAGTTTCGTTACCCGGTGGATAGGGTCATGACCGAGTTTCCCGCAGGTAAGCTGGACCCGGGCGAAGATCCGCTGGTTTGCGCCAAGCGCGAGCTGCTCGAGGAAACCGGCTACACGGCCGAGCAGTGGGCCTATGCCGGCGCCATGCACCTGGCCATCGCCTACTCTACTGAAATCATCCACATTTTCTTTGCGCGCGGGCTGCTTGCCGGGCCGCCGCAATTGGATGCCGACGAGTTTCTGGAAGTGCGGAGCATGCCTGTGCAAGAACTGTTCGGTGCATGCCGTGACGGCGGCATTACCGATGCCAAAACCCTTACTTGCAGTTTGTGGTTGCAGAACGTGCGCAGTGGCGCGTGGCTTTTGGACTGGAAGGAATGATACGGGGGGCTGCAAGCCCCCCGATACTTTGCCGACCCGAGCCGACAAAGTCCACGTTTGATCTATGAGATCATGATTGAAGCGCAGGCTGCTCCATTCCTTGCAGCGCTTTTTCCAGGCTGGCCACCGTGCGATCGATATTGTGTAGCTTGTCCAGGCCGAACAGACCGATGCGGAAGGTCTTGAACCCTTGCGGTTCATCGCATTGCAGCGGCACGCCGGCTG
>DATCYE010000303.1:0-2287 GCA_036570485.1 Pusillimonas sp.
CCTGCCGTCCATAAAGTGATAAGCCTGACCAAAGGGCTGTTCAAACAGCTTATCCGCGATAAGTACTGGCCAGGATGCAGGGTACTGTACTAACCCATACAAAAAGCCTGCGAAATGCATCGCAGGCTTTTATTGTTCAGGCATTTTCTTGCTGTTTTTTTAGCTGAATCACAATGCCTCGACCAGTTCCGGAACAGCCTGGAACAGGTCTGCGACCAAGCCGTAGTCGGCCACGCCAAAGATAGGTGCTTCAGCGTCTTTATTGATGGCGACAATGACTTTGGAATCTTTCATGCCCGCCAAATGCTGAATGGCGCCCGAAATACCTACGGCCACGTACAACTGAGGTGCAACGATTTTTCCGGTCTGACCGACCTGCCAATCGTTGGGGGCATAACCGGCATCGACCGCCGCGCGCGAAGCGCCAAGAGCTGCGCCCAACTTGTCGGCCAGCGCGTCCAGAATCTTGAAGTTCTCGGCGCTGCCCAGGCCGCGTCCGCCCGATACCACCACCGACGCGCCAGCCAGTTCCGGCCGGTCGCTTTTTGCAACCTCGCGCCCCACGAAAGAGGACAGACCCGAGTCGGCCGCCGCAGCCACCGATTCGATCGTGGCGCTGCCGCCTTGGGCAGCCACGCCGTCAAATGCAGTGGTACGCACCGTAATGACCTTGACCGCATCGGCCGACTGCACCGTGGCGATGGCATTGCCGGCATAAATGGGCCGGGTGAAGGTGTCTGGGGATTCAACCGAAAGAATGTCGGAAATCTGCGCGACATCAAGCTTGGCCGCAACGCGAGGCGCCACGTTCTTGCCCGCCGCTGTGGCCGGGAAAAGAATATGGCTATAGCCGCCCACCACCGCAAGCACCTGCTCGGCTACGTTTTCGGCCAGCCCTTCGGCCAGGGCCGGGCCGTCGGCCAGCAACACCTTGGCAACACCGGTTGCTTGGGAAGCCTGTTCGGCCACGCTTTGGGCACCGTTACCGGCGACCAGTACATGGACATCGCCGCCCAGCTTGACGGCTGCCGCGACGGCATTCAAGGTGGCGCCTTTCAGTTGTGCGTTATCGTGTTCTGCAATTACCAATATCGTCATTTAAACCACCTTAGCTTCGTTCTTCAGTTTGTCGACCAGCGTTGCAACGTCGGGCACGGTAATGCCTGCGGAACGCGCGGGCGGTTCACTAACCTTCAGCGTCTTCAGGCGCGGGGCAACGTCTACGCCCAGGTCTTCAGGCGTAATGACGTCCAGTGTTTTCTTCTTGGCCTTCATGATGTTGGGCAGCGTTACATAACGCGGCTCGTTCAGGCGCAAATCGGTCGTGACGATGGCTGGCAGCTTCAGCGCAAGCGTTTCCAGTCCGCCGTCGACTTCACGCGTAACAGTAACCGTGTCTCCCGACACGTCGACCTTGCTGGCAAAAGTGGCCTGAGGCCAGTTCAACAAGGCAGCAAGCATCTGGCCGGTTTGGTTGGCGTCGTCATCGATAGCCTGTTTGCCCAGAATAACCAGTTGGGGCTGTTCTTTGTCGACCAGAGCCTTGAGCAGCTTGGCCACGGCCAAAGGCTGCAGCTCGGCATCGGTTTGCACCAGCGCGGCGCGGTCGGCGCCGATGGCCATGGCGGTACGCAAGGTTTCCTGGCACTGCGCAACCCCGCAAGAAACCGCAATGATCTCGGTCGCCACGCCTTTTTCTTTCAGACGGGTGGCTTCTTCGACGGCAATTTCATCGAAAGGGTTCATGGACATTTTCACGTTGGCGATATCCACGCCGCTTTGATCGGACTTTACGCGTACTTTGACGTTGTAATCAACGACACGCTTGACAGGTACCAGCACCTTCATCGAGCACTCTCCAGAGGATCTTAAAAAAAATAGATGGATAAACGACTTATTCTACAACGATGCCAGAGCCCTGATATGCGCCACTGCGCTACGCCCCAGCGCCGACAGGCTGTACCCGCCCTCTAGCAGGCTGACTACCCTGCCCTCGGCTGTCTCGTTGGCCAGCTCCACAATCTGCGCGGTGATCCAGGCATAGTCGGATTCAATCAGGCCGAGCTGGCCCATGTCATCTTCGCGATGCCCGTCGAAACCAGCCGATATAAAAACGAATTCGGGCTGGAATTCGCGCAGCCTGGGCAACCATGTGTCGCTTACCAACTGACGCAGAGCGTCGCCGCTGGTATAGGGGTCGACGGGGATATTCACCATATTCGGCGCGGGTGGATCCTGGCGCATATCAGGAAATAATGGATGCTGATAGAAGCTGCACATCAGGATG
>DATCYE010000304.1:0-11482 GCA_036570485.1 Pusillimonas sp.
GGTCTTCGAGAGCCAGTAGATATCGGCTAATCGGCGAGGCAAGTGCTGCCGGCATGGCATAATCGTTCGCTATATCCAACACCTATCAGAAGTTCTATGAGCTCAACACCCGTATCGGAAACTGAAGGTGGCGTAGCGGCCGTCGATCGAGCCCTGGCGATTGTCGAGGCAATTGCCCAGGGGGCCGAGCCCATTACGCTGGCTGATCTCTCGCGTGCAACCGGATTTTATAAAAGCACGCTGCTGCGCCTGATAACGTCCCTTGAAAGAGCGTCGTTGGTCGTTCGGCGTAGCGATGGCCGCTATGCCTTGGGCTCTTACGCCCATGAGCTGGGCCGTCGCTACGAAGCTACCTATCGATTGACCGAAGTACTGTTGCCCATTCTTAGAGAATTGGTCAACCGTGGCAGTGAGAGTGCTTCTTTCCATGTGCACCACGATGATAGTTCACGGATATGCGTACTGCGTGTCGACTCCAATCATTCAACGCTGGATCGCATACGGGAGGGCGATTTGCTGCCTCTGAGCCGCGGTGCGGCAGGCAGGCTGATCACGGCATTTTATGGCACGGGCATGACGCCATCGCATAGCAATGTGCTGGCTCTTTCCATGGGCGAGCGCGATCCCAATTGCGCTGCCGTGGCTTGTGCCGTGTTCGGTGCAGAGAATGAGTTCTGTGGTGCGATTTCGTTGTCGGGGCCAAAAGAACGTTTCAGCGAAGCGGCAATACAGAACATGAATCGCATGGTTATGGAAGCGGCACAGTCGGCGACAGAGGCTCTGGGTGGCCGATTCCCGGTTGGCCGGTGAATCGAAGAGCAAGCCTGCGTTGAAATAAGCTTGCGCGCCGGTTTCCGGGGGAAATCTTCAGACCTGCCCGCGTTCGGCCAGCGAAATGGCGCCTGTAGCGGTAACAATAAGATGGTCCAGCAAACGGATATCCACCAGGGCCAACGCATTCTTCAAGTGGCGGGTAAGAGCCAGGTCGGCGTCGCTGGGTTCGGCGATGCCTGATGGGTGATTATGAGCCAATATGAGCGCAGCGGCGTGATGCCTTAAGCCCGCCTTGATGACTTCGCGCGGGTATACGGACGCTTGGGTCAGAGTGCCGCGGGAAATTTCTTCGGCGACGATCAGGCGAAACTGGCTATCCAGATACAGCGCCATGCAGTGTTCCACCTGAAGATGGCCCAGCGTGGCGGTGCAGTAATGCTTGACCCGTTGGGGTTGATCCAACGCCTGCCCGGCCTTCAGGTCTTCTGCCAAGGCGCGACGGTTCAGTTCATTGATGGCCAGTAGCTCGCAGGTCTTGGCTACGCCCAGCCCAGGTATGGCCAGCAGGGTTTGTGCATCGGCCGAAAGCAGGGCGCGCAGGCCGTTGAAGCGTTCTATCAGACCACGCCCCAGGCTGACGGCGTCGCAGCCCTTGACCCCCGTGCGCAGGACGATGGCCAGAAGTTCAGGCGAGGTCAACACATGTGCGCCATGAGCCAGCAGGCGCTCGCGCGGACGTTCGGCTTGGGTTTCGATTGAGCGGTGTGTCATGGCGAGCCCTGAATGATCTTGTGAAGTTATCCTCTAGCGTGACAGGTTTTGGTGCCTTGGCCTGATCGCGCGCTGCTCTTTGTCCATCCAGATTTACACTGCAAGTCGAAATATATTAAAAACTAAAAAAAGATTGCTAAATATTTCTTAGCTGAAGATAATCGCCATACGCCGGAAGAAATGGCGTCCAAGTATCGTGAAATCGACTTGTTATAAATAAAAATCAAGGGGGCATCATGACTCAAGCTATGCGGTTTTGTGCAGTTCTTTCCGGGGCGCTCGCCCTTGCAGGCCTTGCAGGCTGCGCCACCACTTCAACACCTACAGCAGCAACCAACGGAATGGGGGTCGTAGTCATGCATGGCAAGGGCAGCTCGCCCACCAAGCATGTTTCAAGGCTGGCCTCGACGCTGCAAGGTAAAGGCTATGCGGTTGCCAACCTTGAAATGCCGTGGTCCGGCAAGCGAGATTACGACGTGGACGTCGCCGCAGCCGACAAAGAGGTCAATGCGGCGCTGGACGGCTTGCGCGCGCGCGGAGCCAAAACGCTGTTCGTCGCCGGCCATAGTCAGGGCGGGCTTTTTGCGCTGCGCTATGGCAACAAGCATAAGGTCGACGGCATAATCGCCATAGCGCCGGGAGGCGATCCGGGCAACCAAACCTTTACCGGCAAACTGGGGCCGTCGGTGCAGGCCGCAAAACAACTCGTTGCTGCCGGCCAGGGGGCAAAAACAGAGAAATTCTACGACTACGAGGGCAGCAAGGGGCTTACGCCTGTTAATACGACGGCATCCAACTACCTTAGCTGGTTTGAGCCCGATGGCGCCATGAATCAGGGCATTGCCGCACGCAACATGAATCCGGCCACGCCTGTGCTGTTCGTGGGGCCGACCGGCGATTACAAGGGTTTGTTAAGGGTCAAGCAGGCAATGTTTAATTCTTTGCCGCGCAACCCCCTGACAAAGTTGTACGAACCTAGCGCCAGCCACTTGGGGGCACCTTCTGCCTCTATCGACGAAATCATACGCTGGACAGCAGAAGTGGCCGGTAAGAAGCCAAGCTAGGGCCATTGCATCCGCAGTGCTTGCCGCGCTGCGGATGCGCGTTTGCGCAAGAGGCTAAAATGGCGGGAATAGCAATATCCTCCTTACGGTGACCGATTTTGACCTCTACCTCCGATTCAGCGACCGCTGTGGTTCGCCCTGATTCTTATCTGACGCTGCATTACCGCATTGAACTAAAGACGGGCCCGGCGGCGGGTTCCGTTTTTGCCAATACCTTCGACGGTCGGCCGGCGACCTTGCAAATGGGCGCGGGTCAATGGGCACCCGGCATGGAAGAGCCGCTGTTGGGTCGCGAAGAGGGCATCCGTTTTTCTTTTGATTTGCCGGCGGCGCAAGCCTATGGCGAGCGCAACCCTGACCTGCTGCAATGGGTATCGCGCGGTATGCTGGCTCAGTATGCCGACCCCGATCACGCATTCGAACCGGGCGATATGGTGGAGTTTTCGGCGCCCAATGGCGGACGCTATTCAGGCGTGCTCAAGCAATACGGCGACGATGCCGTTTTGTTCGATTTCAACCATCCTCTGGCGGGGGCGGATCTGCACATCGAGGTTTCCTTGTTGGGGGTTTTGTAATGTCGGAATCCAATCCGCAAGCCGGCATCGACGTCGTATTGGCCCAGCCCAGGGGGTTTTGCGCCGGTGTCGACCGCGCCATCGATATTGTCGAGCGGGCGCTCGAGCTGCATGGCGCGCCAATTTATGTGCGGCACGAAATTGTCCATAACCGCTATGTGGTTCAGGACTTGAGGCAAAAGGGCGCCATTTTCATCGACGAACTGCACGAAGCGCCTGCGGGCGCCATTGTGGTGTTTTCCGCGCATGGCGTGGCCAAGGCGGTGCGGGCCGAGGCCGAGTCCATGGGACTTAAGGTATTCGATGCCACTTGCCCCCTGGTGACCAAGGTTCATATCGAAGTGGCGCGCATGCGCGCGGCGGGGCGCGAGATCATCATGATCGGTCATCGTGGTCATCCCGAGGTCGAGGGTACGCTGGGCCAGGCCGATGCGGGCATGTATTTGGTTGAAACGCCCGAAGACGTCGCCGCTCTGCAAGTGCGCGATCCCGACAACTTGGCTTTCGTGACCCAGACGACGCTATCGGTCGACGATGCGGCGGTGGTTGCCCAGGCTTTGCGCACGCGGTTTCCTTCTATTGTGGAACCCAAGAAAAGCGACATCTGCTATGCCACGCAGAACCGCCAGGACGCCGTCAAGATCATGGCGCCGCAATGCGACCTGGTGCTGGTCGTGGGCAGTCCCAACAGCTCCAATTCCAATCGCCTGCGCGAAGTGGCCGAGCGCAAAGGCGCGGCCGCCTATCTTATCGATACGCCCGATATGATCAATCCGGCCTGGCTGGATAAGGCCAAGCGCGTTGGGGTTACCGCCGGAGCATCGGCGCCCGATGTACTGGTGGATCAGGTTGTTGCACGCCTGAAAGAGCTGGGCGCCATTTCGGTGCGCACACTGGATGGCACGCCAGAGAATGTCTCCTTTCCATTGCCCAAAGAGCTTTCCCGAACAATCAAGGATGCACCATGAAGCTGTACGGCTATTTTCGCAGTTCCGCCGCCTACCGCGTGCGGATAGCCCTGAACCTGAAAGGCCTTGCATACGAGACGGTGCCTGTCCATCTGTTGAAAGACGGCGGGCAGCAATTGTCGGATAGCTATCGTTCGATGAATCCTACTGCCCTGGTGCCCACGCTGGTTGACGGCGATCTGGTGGCGGGCCAGTCCATGGCGATTCTGGAATACCTTGAAGAGACCCATCCGGCGCCGGCCTTGCTACCGGCCGATGCCAAAGGGCGCGTCCGTGTACGCGCTATTGCGCAAACCATCGCCTGCGATATCCATCCCTTGAATAATCTGCGCGTGCTCAAATACCTGAAGCACGAGATGGGCGTGGGCGAAGATAACAAGAACGCCTGGTACCGGCATTGGATCGCGCAAGGCTTGGCGTCGGTGGAAGCCATGCTGGCCACCAGTCCCGAAACCGGCCGCTATTGTCATGGCGATCAGCCCACCTTTGCCGATCTGTGCCTGGTGCCGCAACTTTTCAATGCACGCCGCTTTGGCTGCGATGAAAGCGCTTTCCCGAACATCGTGCGCATCGATGCGGCATGTGCCCAGCTGGCCGCCTTCCAGCAGGCGACGCCTGACAATCAGCCTGACAGTGAATAGTCGGTCTCAAGGCCGTATGAAGGCCTTGGGGCGCTGAGATCGATCAATCGAATTAAGTGGGGGCGGGGTGCTAGTTGCGGGAGCGCAGCCACTTTCGGATATGGTCGAATCGGTCGAATCCCCAAAATGGCTCACCATCGACGAAAACGAATGGCGAGCCGAAGACGCCGCGTTTCATGGCGTCGGCCACCGATGTTTTTAGCAGGCTCTTGATGTCTTCTTGGGCGATGCCGTTGGCCAGCTTCTGTGTGTCTATGCCTTCTTCCGCCGCCAGGGCCAGCACGGTTTCTTGCTCGCCTATATTTTTTCCTTCTGCGAAGTAGGCACGGTAAAGTCGTTTGGCAAGGCCGACGGCTTTTTCTGGCGTATGGTGTTGCGCATATAGCATGGCACGCGCGGCGGCCACCGTGCTTATCGGAAAGGTCTCGGGTTGCGAATAGGGAATATCGAACAGCCTGGCGCTGCGTTCGAAGTCGTGTTTGGCGTATTCGCCTTTCAGGGGGATTTCGGTTAAAGGCGCCGACCCCATGGTCTTGAACATAGGGCCCAGCAAAATGGGATGCCAGTCGACCTGGCGGCCGAACTCGGCGGCCAGCGCCTCGATTTGTGTACTGGCCAAGTAGCCGTAGGGTGAAGAAAAATCAAAATAGAAATCGAAATTTGCACTCATGGCGTAGTCTTTGTCCGGTTTTATTTTAGGTAATGCGCAGCTTGCGCTTTATGGTAGGCAGGTTTGGGCCGGCGCGCAATGCACCTGTCATTTAGCAGCTGTGCTTTCATGTTTAAATGGCCGCATTGACTTTCAGCTAGCAAGGTAGAGATGAAAAAAAGCACTGGGGCGATTGGCGTAGTGGTGGTTCTTGGGGCCGCCTATTTGGGTGCCACGTGGTATGTGGGCAAAGAAGCTCAAAAAACCATAGAAGAGGCCGTAGCGCAGGCCAACACGCGTATAGCGAAGTATCTGGGGCCGGAAGCGGCCGGCAGCGTGAAGATCGATATTGCCTATTATCAGCGCCGCTTTTTCTCGTCCGATATTGTCTATACCGCGCACCTGCAAGATGCGGAAGGCAAGCCGATGGAACTCGCATTGCACGATCATTTGCAGCACGGCCCCTTTCCTTTGAATGCCCTGCGGGCGGGGTATGTGGCGCCACTGCTGGCCTACAGCCAAGCGCAGCTTGCAGCCACGCCGGCCACCCAGGCTTGGGTGGACAGCCAGAAGGGCGGCTCGCCGCTTAGCGTGGAAACGCGTGTCGGCTTTGGCGGCAGCGGGCATTCGGTCTGGGCCTTTTCTCCCACCGAGCTTGCCCAAGAGGGCGAAACGCTTAGCTTCAGCGGCGGCACCCTGGCCGTGGACTTCAGCAAAAATTTCACTAACAGCACTGCAAAAGGGCAGTTCGATTCGTTTGCCCTGACCAATACGCAAACCGGCGAGAATCTGCGGATCAAGAATATCCAACTGAACAGCAACACGATCACTTCTGATGACAACACCATGCAGGTGCACAGCAGCGCCACGGTCGAGTCCCTGACCATGGACGACGCAAGCGTCGAGGCGGTGACCATCGAAAAGCTGGCTGTCAAGCTTGATAATAGTCAGACCGGCGACATCATGGATGGTGCCTTACGCTACGATTTCGGCCGCATTGCCGTAGGTCCGATCGAGCTGGGTAGCCTGTCGCTGGGCGCTAGGGCCAATCGTGTGAATGTGGTTGCGTTGGCGGCGCTGGCCGGCGAATACGACGCCATCCAGGCCAGGCACGAGGCACAGGGCGACCAGAATCTGGTTCTTAGCAAAGAAGAGGAAAACGCGCTGCGCGACAAGCTGATAGCTGTACTGGCCAGTGAGCCGTCCGTCGCCATAGAGCCTTTGGTCTGGAAAAACGACGATGGCCAAAGCAATGCCAGCTTGCGGGTCGATCTGGTCAGTCCTGCCGATCCGGCCGAAAGCAACGCAGATGTACTGCTGGCGCAGATGCTAAAACAGGTTCAATTGGATTTCAGTCTGGTCAAGCCCATGTTTATCCGGGCCTTCGGGCAGGCACAAGTCGATCCGCAGCAGCGCATGCAGATGGAAATGATGGGAGCCTTGATCTACGACCAATACATGGCCCGTTTACAGGGTGCCGGTCTGGCCCGCGTCGATGGCGACACGGCGGCGTCGGCTGTTCTTTATGAAAACAACAGTGTCACAGTCAACGGGCAAGCCATGTCGGTAACCGAATTCATACAGCGTGTTTTAAGCGTGGCAATGTAAGCGGGACCGGCTTGCTGCCCTCTCGGGGAGGGGGAGCAGCAAGCCGAAGGCACAGGGGCTTTCTATGCGTAAACACCGATGCGCCAGGTAAAAAAATAGGCATAATGTAAATAAATGCATCTTTTGTATTTTTCTACGTCGCATCGAATCGCATTCAATCCATAAGGGAAACCCCTGGGGGCGCAAATCATAAAGATTTACGGTGCATAGACGTTAAGTTGATTACAAGCATAGGCTACAAAAATAAGGAGCCATGATGGAGACAACAACGCGTGTTAATTCCAGAGACGCGTCGATGAGCGGCGGGTGGCTGTCTCGGCGATCCCTGGCAATTAAGCTCTTTCTAGCCACCTCGGCCGTTACGGTTGTGGTCATGGCGGCTATCGCGGCGGTAATGGCCTGGCAAAGCCGCAATACCGCTATCGAAACCGTGCAGCGCGAAATGACATCGGCCTTGCACGGGGTTGATCAATCGCTGCAACTGGTTTTTGCCAATGCCAGCGATCAGGGCAAGAAGCTCATACCCGTCGTGCAGCGCGAGTTGGGCGGCATTCCAGTGCTCGATGGCAACACCACCGACACTGAAGAGGGCGGGGCCGTGCCCTTGCTGGTGGTTGACGACTACATCGTCAACGGCGACGTCGATACCTTGATGCGCATTAACGAAAACACCGGTGCCGATCCGGCCATCATCGTGCGCTCAGGCGATAAATGGGTGCGTGCCGCAACCTTGCTGCGCGATGCGCAGGGCAATATCCGCTTAGGCAGTACCGTAGATCCCAACGACCTTCTGGCCAAGACGCTCGATGGCGGGCAGCCCTATAGCGGCGTGGTGCAACGCAACGGCAAGTGGTATGCCATGAGCATCCAGCCCCTTAAAGACGAATCCGGTTCGGTCTACGGCGGTTTCTCGGTACGTGTCAATGTCGATCAACAGGTAAATGCCTTGCTCGACTGGATATCAAAAACCAAGGTGGCCGAACACGGCATTCTAGGTGTTTTGCGACGCAGCCCCGATGGCAAGGGTTGGATACGCGTTGCCGGCGCCCAAGGCAAGCCCGGTGCTGCTCTTGGTGCTGAAATGTCGGCGACCGATCTCGCGACGCTCGACACTTTGTACAAGAGCGGCAGCGGTTTCGCTCAAGTGCATCTGGGCGAAGGCGAAGGTGCCCGCTCCGAGTTCGTCGCCTGGGATACGGCCAAAGGATGGGACTGGCTGGTATACGGCATGGGTGACCAAAACGAATTCCTGATGCAAAGCTATATTTACCTGGCGTATCAGTTAGGGCTAATGTTGGTCGGAACGCTGTTGATCTCGCTGTTGGTAGGTTGGCTGGCGGCCATGACCCTGCGCCCGGTGCGCCAGGTGATCGATGGCATGGAAAAGCTCGGCCAGGGCGATCTGACTGCCCGCATTCCCCAGGTTCCTGCACAAAGCAAGAACGAAGTGCACGTGCTGTTCAACTATGTCAGGCGCACGCAGCAGGCGTTGTCGCGCACCATTGCCGCCGTGCGGGCCAGTGTCGATGAAATCAATATCGGCTCCACTCAAATCGCCGCCGGCAATACCGACCTGTCCAGCCGTACCGAAGAGCAGGCCGCTTCCTTGCAGGAAACCGCCGCCAGCATGGAAGAGCTTGCCGCAACGGTAAAACAGAACACCGAACACGCGCGCCAGGCCAACACGCTTGCCGCAAGCGCGTCCACCGTCGCTCAGCGCGGCGAGCAGGTCGTTACCGAAGTGGTCACGACCATGCAGCGCATTTCGGGCAGTTCGGGCAAGATAGGTGAAATCGTCGGTGTTATCGACAGCATTGCATTCCAGACCAATATCCTGGCCCTGAATGCAGCGGTCGAGGCGGCCCGGGCCGGCGAACAGGGGCGCGGCTTTGCCGTAGTGGCTTCCGAGGTCCGGTCGCTTGCGCAGCGTAGCGCCGAAGCAGCCAAAGAAATCAAGAAACTGATCGAGGCGTCCATTCAGGAAGTCGCCGACGGCTCCAAGCAAGTCGAAGGGGCGGGCGAAACCATGCAGGAATTGCTTGCGTCGGTTCAACGCGTAACGGAAATCATGAAAGAAATATCCAACGCGTCCGAAGAGCAGTCCACCGGCATTGAACAGGTCAATCTGGCGGTGTCGCAAATGGACGAAGTCACGCAGCAAAATGCCGCCTTGGTCGAGCAGGCCGCCGCCGCTGCAGGCTCATTGCAAGATCAGGCGCGCCAGCTGGCCGATGCCGTATCGGTTTTCAAGATTCCCTCCAATACCGGCTTGGTGCTCGATATGCAGGAATCCCAGCAGCAAAGCTTGGCCACCCACCACACTGAACAAGAAGATCAGTCCGATGACGACCCGCTGCTTCCAGCAGGCGTCAACTTGCGTCTGGCCTGAACCCAAACGCCCGAGCCTGCCGCCGCACGCGTGTCAGGTTCGGGCTTCACGGTGGCGGCGTTTTATTTGACCATGTCTTGTATACGCTCGACCAATTTCGGGTCTTGCTGTAATGCTTGGTTTATGCCGTTGAACTGATCGACCGTCATGCCTTCATCGTGCACGGCCTTGACCATTTTTTGATCGGCCTCTTCAAACACTTTTTTCTTCGTGGTCTCGTTCTGCGTGGCCTGCAGCTTGGGCGTGTATTCCTGGGAGATCATCGCCACTTTTTGCGAGGCGCTTACGAAGCGTTCCAGTTGAGCGTCGGAATAATCCGGCGTGGGTACCGTCATGGGTGAGTTTTGGCTGGGGGCGGGAGCCTGTTGCGCCACAGCTGCGCCGCTTAACATACCAAGGGCTAGCAGCCCGGCCGAAACTGCAGTCGTCATTCGTTTATGCATGCAATCTCCTTCAATTACGATGAATGAGCTTTCATCATGACAACAATTAAGGAGACTTCAAGCCTATTCTGTGGGCAGACCTCTCCAGGGGAAACCTGGCGTTACCGTAACTGGTCATTCCCTGTTCAGTCGTCGAAATTCGGCGTATTTATTACGTTTCAGCAACATGCTCACCAGTTATACGCAGGCTTATTCACAGAGGGTGTGGATAAGCCTGCGCCGGATCAGAAGTGTTGCCCGACTATTTGTTCGAATGCTTTTTCGGCGGACATGCCGTCACGCATCAACTGGCTGATTTCTTGCGAAAACTTGCTGATGCCTTCGGGCAGGTAGTCGCGATTATTCTTGAAATATTCGTATTTATCGCGCTCGACCGCGTCTACGGCAACAGCGGGGGCGGTGGTGCTGCGGCTGGTGCCGCCTGTCCGGGTGCTTGTCGTGCCAGAAGTACGCGCCCGGCTGATTGCCGGCTTTTTGCCGCCGCCGGCAATGGCTTGTTTGATGGCGTCCAGCGTGAATACAACGGACAAGTTGTCGCTGACATTTCCGTCGGCTTCCAGGCGCAGCAGAAGATGTCTTTCATCGAACCCCATTTTCATGCCGCGATCGTTGATGACCTGGTAGTTGGGGGAGCGCGCCTTGCCTGGCGCGGGTAGCTGGAACTGCACTTGTTCGCCATAGGCTTGCATTTTGCCCATGACCTCTTTCAGGAACTCTGGCGACAGTGAGGCCAGCTCGCCGTTCCAGCGTTTGCTTCGTTTTGTGTTCAAAATACCTTACTTCCAATAATGTTGTCTGAATCCGGCGCAGGAAATCGCGATGGATGCGCCGGAGTCCAGAATTGTACGCGCGAAATATTAGGGTAAATACTGGTTTTATAATGGCCGTATCAATTTTTCTTCTGTTGACCAATTTCGGGGAATGACATGACAGCAAACTTATCGTCACCGGCCAGTCAGTCTGAGCACGTAAGGGCGTCGCGCGGGGTCGAGCGCATGGTGCGCGGCACCGCCACTTCGGACGGCGCCGGCGTTAAGCTCACCCGTGTACTCACCCAGGATCTGCAGAAAAGGCTGGATCCCTTCCTGATGCTCGACAGCTTCGGTACCGATAACCCTGACGACTATATTGGCGGTTTTCCTAATCACCCTCATCGAGGATTCGAGACCATCACTTATATGATTGCCGGACGTATGCGTCACCGCGACAGCGCCGGCAACGAAGGTTTGCTGGAGAACGGTGGGGTGCAATGGATGACGGCGGGCAAAGGCGTCATCCATTCCGAACTGCCCGAGCAGGAAGAGGGACGCATGGAAGGTTTCCAGCTATGGCTGAATCTGCCTGCGGAGAACAAAATGACCGAGCCGGGCTATCGCGACATACAAAGCAGTGAAATTCCTCAGCTTGCGTTGCAGGACGGCGGCGTCGCGCGCATTATTGCCGGCGGCAGCCATGGTCTGGAAGGGGCCATGCGCAGGGCAATCACCGAACCGCTGTATATCGATCTGCACTTTGAGGGCGCAGGTACTTTTGCTCAAGCGCTGCCGGCCTCCTTCAACGCCTTTGTCTACGTTTATCGCGGAGAACTGCAAATAGGCGA
>DATCYE010000305.1:0-8296 GCA_036570485.1 Pusillimonas sp.
CCCTATGCGAACGGCGATATCCACATCGGCCACGCCGTCAATAAAGTCCTTAAAGACATCATCGTCAAAAGCCGCGCCATGGCCGGCTACGATGCGGTCTACGTACCCGGCTGGGACTGCCACGGCATGCCCATCGAGATCCAGATCGAGAAAAAATACGGCAAGCATCTGCCCGTGGCCGAGGTTCAGGCCAAGGCACGCGCCTATGCGCTGGAACAGATCGATCGCCAACGCCAGGACTTCAAACGATTGGGCGTGCTGGGCGACTGGGAAAATCCCTATCTGACCATGAACTTCAGCAATGAAGCCGATGAGCTGCGCGCCCTGGCACGTATTCTTGAAAAAGGTTATGTGTTTCGCGGCCTGAAGCCGGTGAACTGGTGTTTTGACTGCGGCTCTGCGCTGGCCGAGGCCGAGGTGGAATACGCCGACCGCAAAGACCCGTCCATCCATGTAGCCTTCAAGTTCAACGACAAGGCCAAGCTGGCGCAGGCCTTCGGCCTGCCTCAGGTCGAGGACGGCGCCATCGTCATCTGGACCACAACGCCCTGGACCATACCTTCTAACCAGGCGCTGAATGTTCACCCCGAGTTCGACTACGCGCTGGTCAAGCTGGACGAAGCGCGCAGCACCGGGCCCATGCTGCTGTTGGCCAAAGACCTGGTCGAAACCTGCCTGGCCGAATGGAAGCTGTCCGGCCAAATCGTTGCCACCGCCAAGGGCGAAGCACTGGCCGGCCTGGAATTCAAGCACCCGCTATACGATGCGCATGAAGGCTACCAACGCCTGTCGCCCATCTACCTGGGCGATTACGTTACGCTCGATAGCGGCACAGGTGTTGTGCACTCGGCGCCTGCCTACGGCATCGAAGACTTTGTTTCCTGCAAGGCGCACGGCCTGGCCGACGACCAGATCATCAGCCCGGTTATGGGCGACGGCCACTACGCCGAAAGCTTGCCGCTGTTCGGCGGCCAAATGATTTGGAAAGCCAACCCGGTCATCGTCGAAGCATTGAAACTGGCTGGCAGCCTGCTGCACACCGAACCGCTGCTGCACAGCTATATGCACTGCTGGCGCCACAAAACACCTATTATCTATCGGGCCACCAGCCAATGGTTTGCGGGTATGGACCGCCAGCCGAAATCGGGCCGGACGCTGCGCGAAACGGCGCTGGAAGGCATAGATAACACCGAGTTCTATCCCGCCTGGGGTCGCGCACGGCTGCATGCCATGATCGCCAATCGGCCCGACTGGACCTTGTCGCGCCAGCGCCAATGGGGCGTGCCCATGGCCTTCTTCGTCCACAAGGAAACCGGCGAGCTGCATCCACGCACGGTCGAGCTCATGGAGCAGATCGCGCAACGCATCGAACAGCACGGCATCGAAGCGTGGCAATCGCTGGATCCGGCCGAACTGCTGGGCGACGAAGCCGCCCATTACGAAAAAAACCGCGACACCCTGGATGTCTGGTTCGATTCGGGTACCACCCACGCCACCGTACTGGGCGGACAAGACCACAGCGTCAAGGGCTCGCATGCCGACGATCTGACCTGGCCTGCCGATCTGTACCTGGAAGGCTCGGACCAGCATCGCGGCTGGTTCCATTCATCGCTGCTGACCGGCTGCATGCTGTACGGACGCCCACCCTATAAAGCCTTGCTGACGCACGGTTTCGTGGTCGATGGTCAGGGCCGCAAAATGAGCAAATCGGTCGGCAACGTCATTGCGCCGCAAAAAGTGTCCGACTCTTTGGGTGCCGAAATTCTGCGCCTCTGGACGGCGTCCACCGATTATTCCGGCGAACTGTCGATCTCCGACGAGATCCTGAAGCGCGTCGTTGAAGGCTACCGGCGCATACGCAACACGCTTAAATTCCTGCTGGGCAACCTGCAAGACTTTGACGTGGCAAGCGATGCCGTAGCGCTTGAAGACATGATCGAAATCGATCGCTACGCACTGGCGATGACCTCTGCCATGCAAGCCGAAGTCCTGGCCAATGTCATGCGCTACGAGTTTCACCCGGCCGTGTCGCGCCTGCAAATTTTCTGTTCGGAAGACCTGGGCGCGTTCTACCTGGATGTGCTTAAAGACCGCTTGTATACCGCCGGCAAAACCAGTCTGGCACGCCGTTCGGCCCAAACCGCCATTTATCACATCACCCACGCGCTGCTTAAGCTGCTGGCGCCGATTCTTTCCTTCACCGCCGAAGAGGCCTGGAAAGACTTGCATACCGGGCGCAGCGACCTTCCCAGCATCTTCACCGAGCTTTTCCACACGCTTCCGAGCCAGGCCGACGACACCGCCCTGCGCGACAAGTGGGCCCGTCTGCGCGAGATTCGCGCCGAGGCCATGCGCAAGATCGAAGAAGTGCGCAGCAAGGGCGATATTGGCTCGTCGCTGGCGGCCGAGCTGGATATTCATGCCGGCGGCAGCGACCATGCGCTGCTGGCCAGCCTGGGCGACGATTTGCGCTTTGTGTTGATCGTATCGCGCGCCACGCTGCACACAACGGATGGCGAACTGCGCGTACAGGTCAGTCCGACAACGCAGGCCAAGTGCGAACGCTGCTGGCATCATCGCGAAGACGTGGGCATAGACCCGGAGCATCCGGCCATTTGCGGACGCTGCGTCGATAATCTGTTCGGTCAGGGCGAGCCGCGCCAGCATGCCTAACGCAACACCCGACCACCCCGCCCCACGCCCGAAGGCCTTGCGCTTCTGGGCGTGGATGCTGGGCGCGCTGGCCATCATCGTTCTGGACCAGCTCACCAAGATCTACTTCGACAGCCATCTTGCCTACGGCGAGCGCTGGCATCTGCTGCCCTTCTTCGACTTCACCCTGCTGTACAACCCGGGTGCCGCCTTCAGCTTCCTGGCCGACGGCCAGGGCTGGCAGCGCTGGTTCTTTACCGCCATCGCTCTGGGAGCCACGGGGCTTATTGTTCACTTGCTGCGGCGCAGCCCTGGCCAAACCCTGTTTTGCGCATCGCTCATGTGCATACTGGGCGGAGCCATAGGCAATGTGATCGATCGCATCCAGCACGGGCACGTCATTGATTTTTTGCTGTTTTATTGGGATAGTTGGTACTTTCCGGCTTTCAATGTGGCGGACATTGCCATCAGTTGCGGCGCCGTTCTGTTGGTATACGATGAACTACGCCGCATGCGCCGTGAAAAGAACAAATCCCGGGAATCGACCTGAATCCATTTAACGCCGAGTAGCGCACGCACCATGCTTGAACTTGCCAACAAACGTATTGTGCTGGGCCTGACCGGCGGCATCGCCTGCTATAAAGTGGCCGAGTTCCTGCGCCGTGCACAGGACAAGGGCGCCGTCATCGATGTGGTCATGACCGAAGCCGCCACCCATTTCATCGGCGTGACCACGATGCAGGCGCTCTCGGGCCGGCCAGTCTATCTGGACGCCTGGGATGCCCGGGTGCCCAACAGCATGGCGCACATCAACCTGACCCGCGGCGCCGACGCCATCGTCATCGCACCGGCCAGTACCGATTTCATCGCTAAATTGGCTAACGGCCTGGCCGACGACCTGCTGTCCACACTGTGCGTGGCCAAAGGCAATTGCCCCCTGTTGGTAGCGCCGGCCATGAACCGCGAAATGTGGCTGCATCCTGCCACTCAACGCAATGTGGCGCAGCTGCAAGCCGATGGCGGCCTAATCCTGGGTCCGGCGGAAGGCGACCAGGCTTGCGGCGAAATCGGCAGCGGCCGCATGCTGGAACCCCACGAACTGCTGGCCGAACTTGTCGCCTTTTTTCAGCCCAAGGCGCTACGCGGAAAGCGGGTGCTGATTACCGCCGGCCCCACCTCCGAAAAAATCGACCCGGTACGAGTGATCACCAATCGTTCTTCGGGCAAGATGGGCTACGCCATTGCGCAAGCCGCGCGCGAAGCCGGCGCGCAGGTCGTGCTGGTATCGGGGCCCACTGCCCTGCCCGCCCCTTACCAAGTGCTGCGCGTCGATGTTGAAAGCGCGGCGCAAATGCATGCAGCGGTCATGAACGAAGCTCGTGACGCAGACATATTCATTTCTGTGGCCGCCGTCGCCGACTGGCGAGTTGTCAATGCCAGCGACAACAAGCTTAAAAAACAAGCCGACGGCCAGGCTCCCCAGTTGGCATTTGAAGCAAACCCAGACATTTTGGCCGACGTCGCCCGCATGTCATCGGGCCCATGGTGCGTGGGCTTTGCGGCCGAAACCGAGAACCTGCTTGAATACGCAGAAGCCAAGCGCCGGCGCAAGGGCGTGCCGCTGTTGGTTGGGAACCTGGCGCAGCAGGCCATGAATGCCGACAATACCGAACTGGTCTTGTTCGACGATGCAGGGCACACAGCCCTGCCTGTACTGGACAAGCTTGCAGCAGCACGAAAATTGATCGCTGCCATTGCCGCCAAGCTGCCCAGCCCCCTCCCCTGATCCGATTAAATGCCAGCGAATTCCAGCGCATACAATGGCCGTCCCAGAAACAGCCTTTTCATATAGAAAGCACAAGTCATGAGAAAAATAGCACTGAAAATCCTGGACCCGCGCATGAACGACTATCTGCCCGCTTATGCGACCGCCGGTTCCGCCGGGCTGGATCTGCGGGCCTGCATCGACGCGCCGCTGTCTTTACCGCCGGGCGCAACAGAACTTGTGCCTACGGGTCTTGCAATTCATATTGCCGATCCAGCCTATGCGGCCATGATACTGCCGCGCTCCGGGCTGGGGCACAAGCACGGAATCGTGCTGGGCAACCTGGTTGGCCTGATCGATTCGGACTACCAAGGCCCACTGATGGTTTCAGTGTGGAATCGCGGCCAGCAAGACTTCACCTTGCAGGCCATGGATCGCCTGGCGCAACTGATAGTGGTGCCGGTGCAGCAGATTGAATTCGACATCGTCGACGAATTCGAAGACAGCACGCGCGGAGACGGCGGCTTCGGCAGCACCGGGCGCAGTTGAACCCGCAACGTCTCTTTCAGGCAGTCTAGCCGGCTGAACATATACAAGAAGCCAAGCTGGACTAAAATCAGTGGCCCGACTTTACGGGCCCTTTATTTATTTGCGGTTTACACAAGCAGAGTTTGGAGCCTATGGCCGTTTTTACATCAGTCAGCGACAGCGATGCGCGTCAGCTTTTGACCCACTACATGCTGGGCGACCTGGTTTCCCTGCGCGGCATCACCGCCGGTATTGAAAACACCAATTACTTTCTAAGCACCACGCAAGGCGAGTACGTGTTGACCTTGTTCGAGGTGCTAAGCCACGAACAGCTGCCGTTCTATATTGAACTGATGCACCACCTGGCCATGCGTAATATTCCCGTGCCCCAGCCGCAAACCCTGCGCGACGGCACCCGGCTTACTACCTTGCACGGCAAGCCCTGCGCCATCGTCAGCCGACTTTCGGGTGGCTACGAACCCGCGCCGGGGCCTGCCCATTGCGCGCTGGCGGGGGAAACCCTGGCGCGCTCGCATCTGGCCGGCGCCGACTTCGGCATACGCCAGCCCAATCTGCGCGGCCTGCCCTGGTGGCAGGAAACCGTGCCCAAGGTGCTGCCGTTTTTAAGCACTTCGCAAAGCACGCTGATCAGGCAAACCCTTGACGAGCAAACGCGCTTTGCGGCCACCGACATCTACAAGGCGTTGCCCTTTGGCCCAGCGCATTGCGATCTGTTCCGCGACAACGTGCTGTTCGACGGCACCTTCGAGATGCCGCGCATGGGCGGTTTCATCGACTTTTACTTCGCCGGCTGGGACACCTGGCTGTTCGACGTAGCGGTCAGTGTCAACGACTGGTGTATTGACCGCAACACCGGCGTCTTCCACGACGACGCCTTGCGTGCCTGGCTGGACGCCTATGCCAGCGTGCGGCCCTTCACACCAGAAGAAAAGCAAGCCTGGCCTACTATTTTGCAGGCCGCCGCCTTGCGCTTCTGGGTGTCGCGGCTGTTCGACTTTTACTTGCCGCGGCCCGCACAAACCCTTAAGCCGCATGACCCGCGCCATTTCGAACGCATACTGCGCGAACGCCGCAACATGCCGGCCAGCTCTCTTTCCATCTAGGACACCCCATCAGCATGCAAGCAGCCATCCTTCCCATCACATCCGGCTGGATCTGGATACAAGATGGATTCAAGCTCTTCAAGCGCCAGCCCATGGCCATGTTTTTCTGGAGCCTGATGACGGGATTCCTGATCACCGTCAGCTATTTGATTCCGCTGTTTGGGCAGATGGCCCTGATCGCCGGCACACCCATACTGACCTTTATTACCCTGTGCGCCTGCCGTCATGTAGCCGCCGGCCGCCCCATGCTGCTGACCATGTGGCTGGAACCCCTGCGCGACCGCGAAACCCGCCGGCGTTTGTTCGGCCTGGGCCTGGCCTACCTGGCCTTCTGCATGATGGGCGGCTTCCTGGCCACCCTGCCCTTTATCGACAACTTGATGACCGGCATCAATGCCGACGGCGCCATCGACGAGCACGCCCTGCTGGCCGCCATGCAAGGCCCGCTGATCACCTTCGGTCTGCTGTACGTGGTGATTTCCGCCCTGTTCTGGCACGCCCCCGCGCTGATAGGCTGGCACAGGATAAGCATGCGTAAGGCACTGTTCTATTCCATGGTGGCCTGCTGGCGCAACAAGCTGCCCTTTCTGGCCTACGGCGCCAGCTGGGCGGCGATATTCTTTGCCTTGCAAATGGTGGGCAGCTTCGTGGCCGCCCTGGGCATTGCGCCCGGCACGGTGCAAATACTGCTGACGCCGGTAAACATTATTGTGGCCGCAGTGCTGTATTGCAGCTTCTACCCAGCTTACGTCAGCGTGTTCGGCGCGAATCATCCGTCGGAGCAATGATATCGCCGCGCCTTTGGGCGCGGACACCATGCATTGCCACGCGAATACGCTGTGCAAAGTCGGGATAGGCGGCACAATAGCCCGCCGGCAATTCCACCGCGCACGCCGCTTTCAGGCAGATCGCCACGCGCCAAGGCAGCAGGCGGTCTACGCGTTTAACGATACGACCACGCCTATCCAGAAATATCACATCGATGGCGTAGGTCAGCCCGAACGTATGGATGGCATTGCAAGGCCTTATGCAAAGCCCGGTATGCCACGACAGCTTCGGGTAGGCATGCAGACCCTGCAGACGCTGGCGAAACGTGCGAGCTACAAAAAGCTGCAAGCGCCGTGGACTAATCGCGCTTGCGTGGTTGAAATCAGGCGCATGCATGGCGTAGCGGGCAGTAGTCAATAATCCACCGACAACAGCTTGATGGCGATGGGAAAGCCGATAATAAGAAAGGTGCATGGGAATATGCAGAACACCATGGGGAAGAGCATTTTTACGGGTGCTTCCAGCGCCTGTTTTTCGGCCCGCAAGAAACGCTCGGCCCGGCGCTGCTCCGACTGCGAGCGCAACAAGGGCCCCAGGCTCATGCCCAACTGATCAGCCTGAACCAAAGCGCTTACCAAACTACGCACTGCCGCCAAGCCGCTACGCTCGGCAAGCTCGTCTAGCGCTTTCAGGCGCGGCACGCCCGCCCGCATGTCGGCCAGTGCATGCCGTAATTCGGCACGCAAAGGCCCATCGGGGCCATGCAGTGCAGCCTGCTGCAACGCACCCTGCAAATTCAGCCCGGCCTCGACGCATAAAGTCGCCATATCCAGCAGAAAGGGAAGTTCGCGCAACATTTGTCCTTGGCGCCGCCGACCCAGGTCGGAAAGCCAATAGCGCGGCCAGCACATACCTAGTCCTCCAGCGGCCAAGCCCAACAATAAACATTGAACGGAATTCAACCCGCCTTGCGTGGCGAGCAGCCAGGCGACTGCAAGGGCCGGAAATACGAACGCAAAGACCTGCAATGCAACGATGTGCTCAGGCAAGCAGTTTGAATTCAATCCTGCCCGCTGTATACGCAAACGCAGCGACTGACGCGTCTGCCAAGAAACAAAGGGCTCACACATAACGGCGGCCGCCAATATCCATGGCCATGCCAGCCGCAGAAATACACCGTCCGGACGGTAGTCCGCATCAGCGTGGCTGGAGACTACGGGTCGGGTCACTACCCACACCAGCGAACACAGCGACAACCCCGCCGCGAAACAACTGATCCAGAAAAACACATTGCCTCCTTTTGGCCTACACCTGAATGCTGACGATGCGCAATATGAGAAAAATTCCAATCGACTCAAGCAAAATCACAAGCCCTAGAATCGACCAACCCAAGGGAGTTTCCCAGAGCACAGCCATCGTGCTCGGGTCCAGGCGATACAGCACAAAAGCCAGCACGGCG
>DATCYE010000306.1:0-7000 GCA_036570485.1 Pusillimonas sp.
CTGCTCCATCTCGGGCAGCAGGAAGCTGGCCTGCTGGTGAGCGACCTGCGCGCGGGCAGGCAAAGCCCCCTGCTCGCCATGCCACGGCGTTTGGGCACAATCGCCCATGGCATAGATGGCGGGATCGCTGGTACGCAGCCCGGCATCCACGACCACCTGATTGATGCGGTTGGTTTCCAGACCCAGGTCTTTCAGAAAGGCCGGAGCCTCGATGCCCGCCGCCCATACGCATAGATCGACGGGATAGCTTCTGCCGTCGCTGTCGATCAGGGCATCTTGCCGTACTTCGGCGACACGCACCGATGTCTGAACCGCCACGCCCCGTTCAACCAGCAGCTTGTGGGCTGCCGCCGACATTTTTTCCGGCAGTGCGGACAGGATGCGATCGCTGCCTTCAAGCAGGGTTATGCGGATATCTTTACCTGGCTCAAGCTTGTTCAGGCCGTAGAATGCCGCATCGGCGCAGGCTTCCAGCAGTTCCGCCGCTAATTCCACGCCGGTCGCCCCGCCACCGACGATGCCGATATCCAGCGCATAATCGGGTTCGACCGACTTGCGCCGATCCGCCATTACCAGCTCATGCAACAGGCGCTGTCTGAAGCGCTCGGCCTCGTCGGTCGAATCCAGCGCAATGGCGAATTCGGCTGCGCCGGGTGTGCCAAAGAAATTCGATTTGCTGCCTACGGCCAGCACCAGTGTGTCGTAAGCCTGAGACCGGGCGGGAAAGATTTCCTGTCCGGCAGCGGAATACACGGGTTTCAGAAGCAATTGCTTTCGCTGGCGATCTATCGACTCGAGCTCACCGTAAATGAAGGTGAAGCCGCAGTCCTTGGCCAGCATGACGTAAGACAGCCCTTCACGGTGGATATCCAGTGTGCCGGCGGCAACTTCGTGTAGCGAGGGTTTCCAGATATGGCCGTCGGCCTTGTCGACCAGCAGCACATGATCAGGACCGAATTTGCGTCCCAGCTTGGCCGCAAGCTCCAGGCCGCCTGCGCCGCCGCCGACTATAAGCACTTGGTGTTCATTGATATCCATCATCCATGCTCCTTACTGAGTTACCAGCGTCACATCGCGGGTTCCCCTGCATTACTAGCAGGGGTAGCCGAAACTATCCCTTTGGTATGAATATCACGACTGCCCTGGAAATGGGGGAAATTTTGCTACATGGTCGTCGATGCCTTGGCAGTGTCGTGAGCCGTCCAGCCGCCGCCCAGCGCCTTGTACAGGGCAATCTCGCTGCTCAACTGAGCCAGACGGTCCTGCACCAGTTGCTGCTGGGAACTGAACAGCAGGCGTTGAGCATCCAGTACGTTCAGATAGCTGTCCACACCTTCCTGATAGCGTTGGTCGGCCAAACGATAATACTCGGTGGTGTTTCGAACCAGATCGCGCTGGGCCTGAAGCTGCTTGCCGTAGGTGCCGCGTGCCGCCAGGCTGTCCGACACCTCTTTGAACGCAACTTGTATGGCCTGTTCGTACTGCGCGATGCGTATGTCTTTCTGGATTTCAGCATAATCCAGATTGGCGCTCAAGCGGCCTGCCTGGAAAATGGGCAGCGTAATCTTCGGCAGGAAGCTCCATGCGCCCGATCCGCCCTCGAACAGGCCCGACATCTGGGCACTGGCCGTACCCGCGCCCGCCGTCAACCGGATACTGGGAAAGAACGCGGCTCGGGCGGCACCGATGTTCGCATTGGCACCTATCAGGTAATGCTCGGCCGCGCGCACGTCGGGCCGGCGCTGCAACAGATCCGACGGCAGTCCCGCCGGTACTTGGGCCAGTATCGGATCATGAATGTTCAGTGTCTTGGGCATATCGTCGGGCAAGGCCCCACCCACCAGCAGGCGCAAGGCGTTTTCGTCGCTTGCGATCTGGCGTGTGTAGCGTTGCAATTGTGCCCTGGCCTCATCCACGGTCGTCCTGGATTGGCGCACTTCCATGGCCGAGGCCACGCCTGCGTCGAAACTGCTTTCCACCAGTGACAGGGTCTGTTCGTAGGCCTGCAGCGTATTGCGGGTCAAGCCCAGCAGCGACTGATCGGCCTGCAAGCGCAAATAGGCATCGGCCACGCTGGCCACCAGGCTGATCTGCGCGCTGCGTTGCGCCTCTTCGGTCGCCAGATAGGTTTCCAGCGCCTGGCGGTTCAGGCTACGCACGCGTCCGAAGAAATCCAACTCGTACGAGGTGGACAGCCCCACATCATACTGGCTGCCGATACCCGCCGCGCCGGTGGGCGACAGATCCGACGGCAGGCGCTGGCGCGAGCCGCTGGCTGCTGCATCGACCGACGGAAACAGATCCGAGCGCTGTATGCGGTATTGCGCCTGGTAGGCTTGCACATTCAGTGCGGCGACCCGCAGGTCGCGGTTGTTGTCCAGCGCCGTGCCGATCAAAGCTTGCAGGTCGGTATCCTTGAAGAAAGATTTCCAGCCGATGTCGGCGGCGCTGCCGGCCAGGATGTCTGCCTTATAGGCCTCGCCCTGAGGCCAGGCGGCATCGATAGGCGCGGCGGGCCGCTTGTATACGGGCGCCAATGAGCACCCCTGCAAAATCAAGGCCGCCAACACGCCAAGACTGATGGTTTTTAGTTTGGCTATCACAATCAAGCTCCTTGTTCCGCGCTTTCATTCAGCGCTGTGGCGGGTTCCGGCTTGGCCCGGCGAAAAGTCAACTTCGCAACGATCACATAGAACAGGGGAATAAAGAACACGGCCAAAACAGTGGCGGTAATCATGCCGCCCACCACACCCGTTGCAATGGCGTGCTGGCTCCCTTCGCCGGCGCCGCTGGCCAGCGCCATCGGCAACACGCCAAAGGTAAAGGCCAGCGATGTCATCACAATGGGGCGCAGGCGCAGCCTGGAAGCCTCCAGCGCCGCTTCGACCAGAGTCCTGCCCTCTTTCTCGTACAACAGTTTGGCGAACTCCACGATCAGAATGGCGTTTTTGGCCGACAGCCCTATCGTTGTCAAGAGCCCAATTTGAAAGAACACGTCGTTGGACAGGCCGCGCAGCAAGGTGGCCACGACCGCACCTATGACACCCAGCGGCACGCCCAGCATGACGGCCGCTGGCACCGACCAGCTTTCGTACAGGGCCGCCAGGCTCAGGAAGACGATCAAGACCGTCAGCGCATACAACATGGGCGCTTGCGAACCCGTCTGCCGTTCTTCGTACGACGTGCCGTTATAGGCAATGCCGACGCCCTCCGGTAGCTGGGTCACGATTTCCTCTATGGCTTGCATGGCTTCGCCGCTGGTGTAGCCGGGCGCGGGCTGGCCCATGATCTGCATGGCGGGAACGCCATTGAAGCGCTGCAACTTGGGCGATCCGTAAGTCCATTGGCCGCTGGCAAAGGCCGAGAAAGGCACCATTTCACCCTGCGCATTGCGCACATACCATTTGCCGAAATCCTCCGGTGACAGGCGCGAATCCATATTGCCTTGCAGATAGACGCGCTTTACGCGCCCGCGATCGATAAAGTCGTTGACATACATCGAGCCCCAGGCCGTGGACATGGTCTCGTTGACGTCGGCCAGATTGATCTGCAAGGCGCGCACTTTCTCGTCGTCGATCAACACCTGATACTGCGGTTCATCATCCAGCCCGTTGGGCCGCACCATGAACAGCCGGGGGTCCTGGCCGGCCAGGCTAAGGAATTGATTGCGCGCCGCCATCATTTCATCGTGCGTCAGGCCGCCCTGGTTCTGAAGATAAAAATCGAAACCGGTGGCATTGCCCATTTCGGGAATGGCGGGCGGCACAAAGGCAAACACTGTCGCGTCCTTGATCTGCGCAAAGCGGGCGCCGGCGCGCTGTACCAGGCTGAAGGCATCTGCCCCCTCGGCCTTGCGCTGCTCCCAAGACTTCAGGCGCACAAACGCCATGCCCGAGTTCTGCCCGCGTCCAGCGAAGTTAAAGCCGCCAATGGTCATCACCGTATCGACGATATCGCCTTCTTCCTGCAATAGATGCTCGGATACCTCGTCCAGTACGGCGCGGGTACGCTCCGCACTGGCATTGACGGGCAGTTGTACCTGCACAAAGACCGAGCCCTGGTCCTCTTCCGGCAGGAAAGACGTGGGCAAGCGCGTGAACAGGACGGCCAGGCCGCCGACGATCAGCAGGAAGATCAGCATATAGCGCCCACGGCGGCGCAGTATGCCGGCAACGCCGCGCTCGTAGCGCGCCGTGCCGCGATCGAACATGCGGTTGAACCAGCCGAAGAAGCCCTTCTTCTGTTGATGATCCACGTCAGAAGGCCGAAGCATGGTGGCGCACAGCGCGGGCGTGAATACCAGCGCGACAATGACCGACAGCGTCATGGCCGACACAATGGTGATGGCGAACTGCTTGTAGATGATGCCGGCCGAACCGCCAAAAAACGCCATGGGCACGAAAACCGCCGACAGCACCACGCCTATGCCCACCAGGGCGCCTTGTATCTGGCCCATGGACTTGCGCGTGGCCTCGCGCGCGCTGATCTTTTCCTCGGCCATGACGCGCTCGACGTTTTCGACCACCACGATGGCATCGTCCACCAGCAGGCCTATGGCCAGCACCATGGCGTACATGGTCAGGATATTGATGGTGAATCCAAAGGCCGACAGTATCCCGAAGGTGCCCAGGATCACCACCGGCACCGCCATGGTCGGTATCAGCGTCGCCCGAAAGTTCTGCAAGAACAGATACATCACCAGGAAGACCAGCACAATGGCTTCGATCAGCGTATGCACCACCGAATTGATCGATGTCTCGACCATGGGCGAGGTGTCATAGGGATAGACCACCTTTACGCCTTCCGGCAGATAGGGTTCCAGGCCGGAGATGACCTCGCGCACGTTCTCGACGGCGTCGAGCAGGTTCCCGCCTGTGGCCAGGCGCAGAGCCATCCCGGACGCCGGCAGACCATCAAACTCAGTCGAAATTGAAAAGTTCTCGCTACCCAATCCCACTTCGGCGACATCCTTGATGCGCACTTGCGAGCCGTCCGGATTCATCTTGAGCAGAATGTTTTCGAACTGCTCCGGCGTTTGCAAACGGGTCTTGCCGATGACGGTTGCGCTCAACTGCACGCCCCGGTTGGCCGGCAAGCCGCCTAACTGGCCGGACGATACTTGCACGTTCTGCGCGCGTATGGCATTGGCCACATCGGCAGGAGTCAGCTGGAAGCTGTTCAGCCTCTCTGGATCGAGCCAGATACGCATTGCATACTGCGAACCGAACAGCATAAAGTCGCCGACCCCGCTGGTGCGGGAAATCGGATCCTGCAAATTGGTGGCGATGTAATCGGCCAAGTCGGCCTGGGTCATGCGGCGGCTTTCGTCGACCAGCGCCACCACCTGCATGAAGTTGATCTGGTACTTGGCTACACGCACGCCCTGGCGCTGCACCTCTTCCGGCAGCAATGGCGTGGCCAGTTGCAGCTTGTTCTGCACCTGCACCTGAGCAATGTCGGGATCGGTGCCTTGCTCGAAGGTCACAATGACGCTCATACTGCCGTCCGAGTTGCTCTCGGACGACATATAGCGCAAGCCATCCAGGCCATTCATCTGCTGTTCGATGACCTGCACCACGGTGTCCTGCACCGTTTGCGCCGATGCGCCGGGATAGGTCACGGATATGGAGATTGCCGGCGCTGCAATGTTGGGGTACTGGTTGACCGGCATGCCGATGACGGCCAAGGCCCCCGCCAGCATGGTCACAATGGCCAATACCCAGGCAAAAATAGGACGGTTTATAAAAAAGTTAGACATATGCTGGCCGGCCCTTAATTGTTGATGGCAACTTGTTCGGCCGCATCCACATCAAAATCGGACACCACGTTCACATTGCCGGCCTCGCTGGCAACAACTTCGGTGTTGCCCCGCAGACGTTGCAGGCCTTCGGTCACGACCCGCTCCCCATCCTGCAGGCCTGCGCTGACCAGCCACTGATTGCCCACTGTGCGTTCGGTTGTCACGCTGCGGCGCTCCGCCATGCTTTGGTCGTTGACTACCCAGACACTGGCCTGCCCTTTCGGGTCGCGCTGGACGGCCTGCTGGGGCACCAGCACCGCGTTGTTGCGCACACCTTCGCTTAACTTCGCCTTGACGAACATGCCGGGCAACAGCCGTCCATCCGGATTCGGAAACTCGGCCCGCAGGGTCACGGAACTGGTGCCCTGATCGACGGTGATCTCGGAAAACTTCAATGAACCGGCCAAGGGATAGCGGCTGCCGTCCTCAAGCTCTAGCGTGACCTTGGCCTGATCCGGCCCACTGCGCTCCAGTCGTCCGCTAGCCATTTCGTTTTGCAGACGCAGCAGTTCCGAAACGGGTTGGGTCACATCCACAAAAATCGGATCCAGTTGCTGCACCGTGGCCAGGGCCTGCGGCTGGGCCTGGGTCACCAGCGCGCCCTCGGTCACGGCAGACCGACCAATACGGCCGGAAATGGGCGAAAGCACCTTGGTATAGACCAGGTTGATGCGAGCCAGCTCGGCCTGGGCCTGAGCCTGTTTCCAATTGGAATAGGCATCGTCGTACTGCTGCTTGCTGATGGCATTGGTCTTTTGCAGGCGCTCATAGCGTTTGGCCAGACGCTCAGCGGCGACCAGATTGGATTTGGCGCGATTGTATTCAGCCTGGTAGATTGCCGCGTCGATCTGGTACAGCTGCTGCCCCTTCTTGACCTCGGCGCCCTCTTTGAACATGCGCTTCTGGATGATTCCCGTCACTTGCGGGCGCAGTTCGGCAATACGGTATGCGGCCGTGCGGCCCGGTAGATCCGTGGTTAGTTGCAAGGCCTGTTCCTTCAAGGTATACACCCCGACCTCCGGCGCGCTGGCCGCCCTGGGGGCTTGTTCGGGTTGGCCGCGGTAGATGTCAACAATGATGTCCGATTTTTCATGCGACGAGCTTTGCTTTTTCCGGTAGCACCTCGTGTATTTTTTCCGGGTTAAGCCAGACTGTATCGATATGCTCCCAGTTCCTCACCGTCCGACCACGCCACCTCGT
>DATCYE010000307.1:0-4091 GCA_036570485.1 Pusillimonas sp.
CGCAAGGCTTCCAGCAGTCCGCCGTGAGCCAAGTCGTCGTTGCAATAGAAAATGCCGTCGATATCGGGATGCTGCGTCAGCAATTGCCTGAAGGTTGCCGCGCCCAAAGCCATAGACGAAGCGTCGGCCTTCAGCAACTCCAGCGCGGGATCGTAGCAACGCGCTTCGCGCAGGGCCGCGCGAAAGCCCTCGGCGCGCTCCATGGTGCGCGGGTCGAGCTGGGCTCCCACGAAGGCGATTCTCTTGCGGCCACGCGCCAGCAGATGTCGCGCCACCTGTGTGGCGGCCTCACGTTGCGAGAAGCCCACGCAGTGCAATTCCGGGTTGGGGCTAAGCTCCATGACATGCACGCAGGGCGTACGGCTATCCCTGACCATTTTGCGCTGGCTTTCGCTACGATCCAGACCAGTCAAAATAAGGCCTGCGGGACGGTGCGACATATAGCTTTCCAGCAGGGCCGCCTCGCGCTCGGGCTGATAGTGCGTGATACCCACAAAGACCTGATATCCGGCCTTCCACATGGACTCTTGTATGGCTTCCAGCAAGTCGGTGAACAGCGTATTGGACAACATAGGCACCAAGACCACGACATGCGTGCTTTTCGCGGACGCCAACGCGCGAGCCGAAGGGTCGGGGCGATAACCCAGCTTATCGACGGCCGACCGTACGCGCGCTGCCAGCTCGGAATCGACATTCATTTTTCCGCTCACCACCCTAGAGGCAGTGATGGGACTGACTCCCGCAATGGCGGCGACGTCGGCCAGAGTGACGCAGCCGGTGGCACGGCTGCGGAGCCGAGCTTTTACTAGCGGTTTGGCGCTGGCCGCGACAGGGGGGACGGGTTTGCTCATTGGTGTAATCCCTAGCTTGTGTTGCGCCATTAGATAGCGCTATCTTTCGCCTTTGCCGAATCCCGGCGGGTTACTTATTTTACGGAAGTTTCCTTTTTTTTCAATGCCAAAGATAGCGCTATCTCAAGCTCGACAAAGCAGCGATAAGCCCAACGCCGACAAGCAGGCAGTCGTCGTCATGGGTGTTTCGGGCAGCGGTAAATCGACCATCGCGCAGGCCTTGGCGAAAACACTGGGCTGGCAGTTCATCGAGGGCGACGATTTTCATAGCGCCAGCAACCACGCCAAAATGCAGGCCGGCATCGCGCTGACCGACGCCGATCGCGCCTCGTGGCTGGCCGCACTGGGCGAGCAATTGGCACTGAATGCCGACCAAGGTGTCTTGCTCAGTTGCTCGGCCTTGAAACTGGTTTACCGCGCGCAACTGCGTAAGTACGTGCAGGGGCTGCGCTTCATCTGGCTGGACGTAAGTCGCGACATGGCCGAATCCCGCGTGGCGGGACGCGGCGCCGCGCATTTCTTTCCAACGACGCTTATAGACAGCCAATTTCAGGCGCTGGAGCCCCCGGTCGACGAACCCGGTCTGCTGCGCATCGCCGGCGACAGCCTGCCTGAAGATATTCTTCAAACAGCCATACGCTGGCTACATGCGAGGCCCCATGCATCCATCTGAAGACACGCCGCAACGGCCCAAACCGCTACTGCACAAGGCCGCCGAAGTATTCCTGGCGACCACCCTAACCATCATGGTGATCGCCGTATTCAGCAATGTGGTGTTGCGCTATGTCTTCGACACGGGCTTCGTGCTGTATGAAGAGCTGTCCCGCCTGCTGTTTGTGTGGCTGGTTTGCGTGGGCACGGCCCTGGCCGCCTACGAAAACAAGCACTTGAACTTCACCCTGCTGATCGACCGCGTGGGCCCACGCACCAACACCGTCTTTTACTACCTGGCTCATGCCATCGCCGCCGTTGTCCTGGGCATGGTCATCAAGGGATCGTGGGATCAGGTACTGGCCGGCATGCAAAGCTTTAGTCCCGTCATGGGCTACCCGCTGGCGCTAGCCGCAGCGGCGATGCTATTCATGGCTTGCGTCATGGAACTGCTGTTGTTCAAAGAAGTTCTTATCGACCGCCCGCTGTCGCGGAAAGGGTACTAAGCATCATGGAATCCACCCTTTTATTTCTTGGCGTTCTTTTCGCCGGCATGGCCATAGGCATGTCCATCGCCTTGTCGCTGCTGTTGTCCGCGGTTGCCTTGATGTGGCAACTGGATTTCTTCAATACCCAGTTGCTGTCACAGAACCTGCAAGCCGGTTTCGACAACTTCCCCTTGCTGGCCGTGCCTTTCTTTATCCTGGCCGGCGAATTGATGAATTCCGGCGGACTAAGCCAGCGTATCATCGACATGGCCCGCGCTTTCGTGGGTCACATACCGGGCGGCCTGGGCTATGTTGCCGTGTTCGCCTCGGTGCTGCTGGCCTCGATGAGCGGTTCGGCCATTGCCGACACGGCGGCCCTGTCCACCATCTTGCTGCCCATGATGCGCCAGCATAACTACCCGGAAGGCTATAGCGCCGGCTTGCTTAGCTCGGGCGGCATCATCGCCCCCATCATTCCGCCATCGCTGCCTTTCATCATCTACGGCGTCACCACCAATACGTCCATCAGCCAACTGTTCATCAGCGGCGTGTTCCCGGGCATATTGATGGGCGGCGCCCTGCTGCTGGCCTGGCGCTCGATTGCCCGCAAGCACAAGCTGCCGGCCCTGGAGAAAACCGATTGGCCCGAGCGCAGAAAGGCGCTGGTCAATGGTACATGGGCCATTGTCATGCCCATCATTATTTTGGGCGGCATTCGTCTCGGCGTCTTCACCCCGACCGAAGCCGCCGTGGTGGCAGCGGTATATGCCTTCTTCGTGGCCAAGTTCATCTACAAGGCCATGAGCTGGGCCGATTGCTACCGGGTTCTGATCTCCACCAGCAGCACGACCGCCATCGTCATGTTCCTATGCGGCGCCGCTACCGTGGCCGCCTACATGATCACGCTGGCCGACCTGCCCAACCAACTGGCCGATCTGTTCGCCCCCATCATGGACAAGCCCTTGCTGTTCATGGCTCTTATGGTGATTTTCCTGCTGTTCGTGGGCACCGCCATGGACCTGACGCCCACCATCCTGATCTTCGCGCCGGTATGCCTGCCGCTGGCCCTGAAAGCGCAAATCGACCCCATCTATTTCGGCTTCATGTTCGTCTATGTCGGCTGCCTGGGCCTGATTACGCCGCCGGTGGGTACGGTGCTGAACGTCGTGGCCGGCGTGGGACGCATCAAGATGGAGTCCGTCATCAAGGGCGTCACACCCTTTCTGGCGGTCTATCTGAGCCTGCTCGTCCTGTTCGTACTTTTTCCCCAATTGATCATCGCGCCAGCACGCTGGCTCCATTAACCGCTGTAATGCCCCGTCCGCTTAACAAAGGAGCGACACCATTATGAAACTGAAAGCCCTACTTCTTGCCGCCAGCCTGCTGGCCGGCTCGCATGCCCTGACCGCGCAAGCGGCCGACATCCAGTCCCGTTTGATCCGCTTCGGCTACGGCCTGAACCAGGACTCCAACCAGGGCCGCGCCGCCAAGGTCTTTGCCGACCAGGTCGCGAAGCTGTCGGGCGGCAAGATGAAAGTCAGGGCCATCGGCGCAGCCGCGCTGGGTTCAGACATACAGATGCAGCAAGCACTGATAGGCGGCGCCCAGGAAATGATGGTGGGCTCCACCGCCACCTTGGTGGGCATTACCAAGGAAATGGCCATTTGGGACACCCCCTTCCTGTTCAATAGCGGCGCAGAGGCCGACCAGGTGCTGGACGGCAAGACCGGCACCCTGATCAAGGACAAGCTGCAGGAAAAAGGCCTGGTCGGACTGGTTTACTGGGAGAACGGCTTTCGCAATCTGACCAATAGCCAGAAGCCCGTACAAACCAGCGCAGACTTTCAGGGTCTGAAACTGCGCGTGATGCAGAACAATGTGTTCCTGGAAACCTTCAGGAAGCTGGGCGCCAACGCCATTCCGCTGCCCTTCTCGGAACTGTTCACGGCGCTTGAAACCAAGACGGTGGACGGGCAAGAGAACCCCTTCAACACCATCTTGTCCAGCAAGTTCTACGAAGTGCAAAAATACCTGAGCGTGACCAATCACGTATATAGCCAGTGGATCGTCACGGCCAGCAAAAAGTGGTGGGACAGCCTGA
>DATCYE010000308.1:0-4217 GCA_036570485.1 Pusillimonas sp.
GCAATGAAAGAATCCTTGATGGCGGCAAACTTCTGATTGAGTGCGCCCGCTATGCCGTTGGCCGACAAGGCATCCCCCTTGCGCTCTTTGAACGGATCCAGCGTCACAAAGACAATACCTGCGCTGGAGCTGTTGGTGAAGCCATTGATGGACAGGCCCGGAAAGGCAATGGCGCTTTCCACTCCGGGCTGCTTCAAGGCGATATCGGTCATGCGCCGTATAACCGCTTCCGTGCGGTCCAGCGACGCCCCGTTGGGAAGCTGCGCAAAACTGATCAGGTATTGCTTGTCTTGCGCCGGCACAAAGCCGCCGGGCACGATGTAGGAAACGGCCACGGTCAATGCCAGCAGGACGGCATACACACCCATGGACGAAGCCTTGCGGCCGATCACGCCCGACACGCCTTTAGCGTAGCGATCGGAAGAGCGGTTGAAAAAGCTGTTGAAGCGCTGGAAAAAGCCTCCCAGAAAACGATTCATGATGCGCGTCAGCCAGTCGGGCTTTTCATCATGTCCTTTAAGCAGCAAGGCGGCCAGGGCCGGCGAAAGGGTTAGGGAATTGAAGGCCGAAATCACAGTGGATATGGCTATCGTCATGGCGAATTGCTTGAAAAACTGTCCGCTCAGCCCGGTCATGAAAGCCAAGGGAACAAACACCGCCACCAGCGTCAGCGCAATGGCGACGATGGGCCCGCTTACTTCGCGCATGGCGCGATAAGTGGCATCGCGCGGCGAAAGCCCTTCGGCGATATTGCGTTCGACATTCTCCACGACCACGATGGCATCATCCACCACGATGCCTATCGCCAGGACCAAGCCGAATAGCGACAAGGCATTGATCGTATAGCCGAAGGCCAGCATCAGGGCAAAGGTGCCCACGATGGATACCGGCACGGCCAGCAAAGGAATAATGGAAGCGCGCCAAGTCTGCAAAAACAGAATAACCACCAGCACGACTAGAGCGATTGCTTCCAGCAAAGTCACGATCACTGCATTGATGCTGGAGCGCACAAACTGTGTCGGATCATAAGCAATGCGGCTTTCGACCGAAGACGGAAAGTCGGCCGAAAGTTCTTTCATGACAGCGCGCACCTGGTCGGATACCTCCAAGGCATTGGCACCCGGCGACTGCATGATGCCCATGCCTATGGCCGGCTTGTTATCCAGCAGGGAACGCAGGCCGTATTCCGACGCATCCAGCTCGATGCGTGCTACATCGCCCAGGCGCGTCACGCCGCCGTCGGCTGAAGTCTTGAGCACGATATCGGAGAATTCCTCTTCGGTGCTCAAGCGGCCCTGGGCATTGACGGACAGCTGCATGGCGACATCGGGAGACGTGGGCGAAGCGCCAATGACACCGGCCGCCACTTGTACGTTCTGCTCGCGTATGGCCGCCACGACATCATTGGCCGTCAAGCCGCGTTCCGCTATTTTCTGAGGGTTCAGCCACACCCTCATGGCGTAGTTGCCCGAGCCCCATATCTGAACCTCGCCGACGCCCGGAATGCGGGCCAGCCTGTCCTTGATATTCAGGACGGCGTAGTTGCGCAGATAGGTCATGTCGTAGCGGTCGTCGGGCGAGAGCAGATGCACGACCATGGTCAAGGTGGGCGATGTCTTCACCGTGGTCACCCCCAACCTTTGCACGTCTTCCGGCAAACGCGGCAAAGCCTGCGACACACGGTTCTGCACCAATTGCTGAGCCTTGTCCGGATCCATGCCCAGATGGAAATTGACCGTTACCGCCAGATTGCCGTCGCTGTTTGCCTGCGATTGCATATACAGCATGTTCTCGACGCCGTTGATCGATTCCTCCAGCGGTGCGGCCACCGTCTCGGCGATGACCTTGGGATTGGCACCGGGATACTGGGCACGCACGACGACAGACGGCGGAACCACTTCCGGGTATTCGGAAATGGGCAACTGAAAGACGGCCAGGCCTCCGGCCAGCAGTATCAGCACCGACAGAACGCCCGCAAAAATCGGGCGATCGATAAAGAATTTGGAAATATTCATGAGAGTCCAGCTTTGCTCTTGAGGATCAATTTGCAGACGCGAGGTCGCGGACGGAG
This sequence comes from Pusillimonas sp., assembly GCA_036570485.1. Taxonomy (GTDB): domain Bacteria; phylum Pseudomonadota; class Gammaproteobacteria; order Burkholderiales; family Burkholderiaceae_B. The sequence goes on from DATCYE010000308.1 coordinate 2,072, forward strand.
GGCGACGATGCATCGGATCCGCCCCGTTCGCCGATGGCCAGAACGGAATGCGGCGATACCGGATCACCAGGTCGGATGCGCTGCAAGCCATTGACCACAATGCGCTCGCCCGCCTTCAGACCGGCCTCGACCACCCTGCCGCCCTGCTGGTTCGCGCCCAGGCGAACTTCGCGGTAAGCCGTCTTGTTGCTGTCGTCGACCACGATCACGAAGCGCTTGTTCTGATCCGTGCCTATCGCCTTCTCATCGATCAGAACGGCGTCGCGCGGGGCCCCGCCACCCAGGCGTATGCGCGCATACAGGCCGGGAACCAAGGTACCGTCGGAATTGTCGAAGACAGCACGCACACGTATCGTTCCAGACGATGTGTCCAGACGATTATCGACCGATGCAAGCCGGCCGGGACGCGGATAGCCGTCTTCGTTGCCCAGGCCCAGAAAAACCGGTACCTCAGACGTCGAGCCTGCGGAACGAGCGGGATTCACGAATTTCAGAAAGCTTTGTTCATCCACGTCGAACGATGCATATAGACTGGAAACCGAGACCAGCGAGGTCAAGGCGGGGGAATTTGCGCCGGCGGTTACGACATTGCCCGCCGTGACTTCGGCACGCGACACACGGCCTGGAAAAGGCGCCACGATGCGGGTGTGCTCAAGGTCCAGCTCGGCCGATTCCAGCATGGCTTTTGCGGCTTGAAGGTTGGCCGACGCCTCGCGCGAGGCGTTGCGCTTTTCCTCGTAATCGCGCTTTGCAATGGCGTTATCGGCCAGCAGGCGTTTGCCACGGGCCAGATCAGATGCCGTATAGGCGGCGCGTGCCTGCGCGGCTGCCAGCCCCGCCTTCGCCTGATCGACCGCCGCCTGATAGGGGCGCGGATCGATGGTGAACAATAGGTCGCCCCTGCGCACCAGACTGCCATCCTTGAAATGCACAGCGGTCAGCGTTCCCGACACCAAAGGCCTGATCTCTACCTTGTCGACTGCTTCCAGCCTGCCTGAATATTCGTGCCAGTCGGTAATGGTCTGGCTGGCGACCGTGGCGACATCGACGGCCGCCGCTGCAGGCGCCCCCGCGCTTGGGATAGCCCCGGCATCGACCCGCAGGGCGACAACGCCTGCGGCGACCAAGAGGGCGGCAACAACCAGCGTGGCGTAGCGATTACGCAATAAAAACATGATGTTCCTTGAATGTATGAGTTGTTCTTGCTGCAGACAGCGGCGCGAAAAATCGCCGGCAAGCTGTGTCTGTTTGAAAAACGCCGTATGGAAAACGGCAAGACAGGAGTATTATTGATTCTTTGCGAAAACAGATAAATAATCATTTTTCGCTAACACTATTCGTTTTTTATAAACAATCGTATTTATCAGTAGGCGTCAGGCACCTTCCTGCTTGGCGGCGATTGCTGATTTTTCCGGAATTCGCCATGGATCGTTTTCAAGCCATGCAGGTCTTCACCCGCGTCGTCGATGCCAACAGCTTCACCTTGGCCGCCGACACACTGGGATTGCCTCGCGCCACTGTCACCACCACCATCCAGAGCCTTGAACGCACGCTGCAAGTGCGGCTGCTGAATCGGACCACCCGCCGACTTAGCCTGACGCCCGATGGGGCGGCGTACTACGAACGCTGCGTGCGTATACTGGCCGATGTCGAAGACGCCGAATCATCCTTCCACGATGTGACACGCGGCGCACGAGGTCGTCTGCGCATAGATGTCCCACCGTCAATGGGACGCCTTATCCTGATTCCGGCGCTGTGCGATTTCCATACACGCTATCCCGACATCGAACTGGCCATAGGCATGAGCGACAGGCCGGTGGACATGGTGCAAGAGGCCGTCGACTGCGTAATACGAGTGGGCGAATTGCAGGACTCATCCATGGTGGCCAAACGCATCGGCACATTCGAAAGCCTGACCTGTGCCGCACCGGCCTACTTCGAACGCCATGGCATGCCCAAGTCCATCGACGAGCTCGAGGGCCACCGGGCCGTCCTTTATTTTTCCAGCCGCAACGGACGCGTCATAGACTGGAGCTTCATGGTCGATGGAAAGTCGATCGAAGTACCGGTGAAGGGCGCCGTTTCCGTCAACGACGCCGAAGCCTATGTCACCTGCGGCCTGAACGGATTCGGCATCATCCAGCCC
>DATCYE010000309.1:0-3568 GCA_036570485.1 Pusillimonas sp.
GCAAAGAGGCCAAGCTATGATCAACGTAGGCAAAGACACCCGCTTAACCGACGAACTCGAACGTCAACTGATGATGCGCGCTATTGAAGAGCAGTACCGTTTCAAGCCCTTCGCCGCTCTCAAGAAACTGTTCGCCAAGCTGTCTACGGCTACTGAAGGCATCAAGACCCAGACCACCGGCAATCCGGTTCAGTCCGCCAGCTAAGCCCTACTGCCATTCTAGCTTTGCGCACGGCTCAACCGTAGCGAAAGGCAGAATGCTGCAACGCACCCCAAAAACTCGGACAGACTCCGGAATTTTGGGGTGTTTTACATGATGCGGGCGTAATGCGAGATAATAGCGCCCATCTTTCCTCCCGGCCGCTCGCAATGCAACATACCTTACCCGTCGACGACACCCTCTCTACTCTCTTTGCTACTCGCTGGCGCCGCTTTGCCTGCATGATGTACGAAGGTGTGTTGCTATTCGGCGTGATTTTCGTGGCCAGCTACCTGTTCGATACGCTTACCCAAAGCCGCAATGCCCTTATGTTGCGCCATGGCCGGCAAGCTATCCTGTTCATTGCCATAGGCGTGTATTTTTTTATGTGCTGGCGCAAGCGCGGTCAAACGCTGCCGATGAAGACCTGGAATATCCGGCTGGTCGACCGTGACGGGCGCGTGCCAGCGCCAGGCAGGCTGGTTTTACGTTATGTGCTGCTATGGCCCATACCGCTGGCGGCAGCCCTGCTGGTACTGGCTGCGTCGCGCATCACAGGCTACAGCTCCACCGATCTGCTTATTGTCTTCGCGCCTTTTACCGTGTTCATCTGGACCTGGTTCGACCGGGAAGGCCAGTTCCTGCACGATAGAATTTTGGGAACACGCCTGGTGGATGTTCAAAAACCATAGCATTTCACAGTGGAAACCCTAATGTCATTCGCTTTCTGAAACGTAGGGATTGCACAGAACCAGCTTGTCGTTCATGCTTTGGGGTAAAAGGAGCTTGCGCCCTCACCATGCCCTGTTGAATCCAAAAGACAATGAACGACCAATACTCGGAGCTGTACCCGTCTTACCAGTGGTTTGTCCCTTCTCAATTCAACATCGCGCAAGCGTGTGTGCACCGCTGGGCGGAAAACCCCGTTGAAGGTCGGCGCCTGGCAATTTTTCACGAAAATGAGCTTGGGCACCGCGAAGTCTGGACCTATTCACGCCTGTCGGAAACATCCAATCAATTGGCTAGCGGCCTCGTCAAGATGGGCGTCTTGCCCGGCGACCGCGTGGCGATTGTCATGGAACAGCGGCCCGAAACCGTCGCGTCGTACATGGCGGTTTTCAGCGTGGGCGCCGTGGCCTTGCCGCTTTCCCCCCGGCTGAGCACCGACGGCCTGGCCGCACGCCTGAATCACGCCGATACGCGCGTGGCCATCGTCGATACCTGCGGCGGCCCGCAGTTGCTTCAAGCCCAGTTGCAGTGTCCCGCGCTGGCCCAAGTCATAGGCCTGGACTTCCAGCACGAAGCCATCCTCCCATGGCGCTCGTTGCTGGCCCGGCAGTCCACGGAATTCCGGCTTGTACCCACCAAATCCACCAGCCCGGCCTTGCTGCTATATGGCTCGGAAGCTACCGAGGCCCCGAAAGGCGTGCTGCTGCCCCATAGCGCCCTGATCGGCAATCTCCCGGGTTTCGTGGCGTCGCAAAACTGGTTCCCCCAAAAAGGCGATATCTTCTGGACCCCCACCGACTGGACCCAGGCCAATGGCCTGATGGGCGCACTGCTCCCCAGCCTGTATTTCGGCCAGGCCGTCGTGGGTACGCTAGGCCTGTTTTCACCCACGCGCGCTTTCGAGATCATGGAGCGCTATCAGGTTACCAATACACTTCTGTACCCCACCGCCTTGGAGCAGGCCATGCAAGAAGTGCCGCAACCCGGCGAGCGCTATAAACTGGCCTTGCGTGCCATGGCGGTCACAGAAAAAAATATGGACCAATCCACCTTCGAATGGTCCCAGCAAGCCCTGGGCATCACGCCCAACGAAATATTCGGCCACGCCGAAACCGGCCATATTGTGGGCAACAGCCACCGCAAGTGGATGGCCAAGCCGGGCAGTATCGGCCGACCGTATCCAGGCCACCGGGTAGCCGTGGTCGATGCACAGGGCACCCCCTGCGCTGTGGGCAGCGTAGGCGAAATTGCCTTGAACCGTTACGACATCCACGGGCATCCCGATCCCGCCCTGTTTCTTGAATACTGGCGCAACGAAGCCGCCACGCAGGCCAAATTCATCGGCGATTGGTGCCTGACAGGCGATCTGGCCTCTATCGATAACGATGGCTACTACTGGTGCGCAGGCCAGGGAGACAAGGCGATATAGGCTAAAATTGGCCTATGGAAGATCAACTTAAAAAGTACCTGTTATCCGATCACAGCACTCGAGTCCAGGCGGTAAAACTGACCGAAGCCTGGCAAACCGGCCTGGCGCATCAATCCTACCCTGAATGCGTACAGCGCCTGCTGGGCGAACTGCTCGCCGCATCCATATTACTGGCGTCCAACATCAAGTTCGACGGATCGCTGGTTCTGCAATTGCAAGGCGATGGGCCCATTTCCCTGATCGTGGTCGAATGCAACGCCGACCTGTCGGTGCGTGCAACGGTAAGCCTGCGCGAAGGCCACGAGGTGCCGGCCGACGGCACCTTGCAGACACTGCTCAACGTCCAGGGCAAGGGCCGCTTTATCGTGGTGCTCGATCCCGGCCGCAACGCCACCGGCATGCAACCTTACCAAGGGGTAATTCCGCTGGAAGGGGACTCAGTCGCGCACGTGCTGGAATCTTACATGCGCAATTCAGAGCAATTGGACACCCGGCTCTGGCTGGCAGCCGATTCACGCCAGGCCGCAGGCCTGCTGCTGCAGCGTCTGCCCGGCCAAGGCGGGACAGACGTATCCGACGAGCACACGCAAGACGAAACCTGGGAACGAGCACGCCATCTGGCCGCCACGGTCAAGCACAATGAGCTGCTGGACCTGGATACCGACACCGTGATCCATCGCTTGTTCTGGGAAGAGAGCCTTATCGCCTTCGAGCCGCAAGACGTTCGTTGGCATTGCCCATGCACGCGCGAGCGTGTCGCAAATATGCTGCGCGGCCTGGGTCGCCACGAAATCGAAGACATTCTAAGCGAACGTGAGAACGTCGATATCGTGTGCAATTTCTGCGGTAAGCCCTATCGTTTCGATGCAATCGATTGTGCAAGCCTGTTCGTCGATAATCTGGGTACAGCACACGATGCAGACGACTCAGTGCATTAATATCTGATCAAAAACTCCTTAAGCACTATCCACAATCGACACCCAGGTGGGGCATGATTACATTGTTTTCATGCCTCCCAACCGATCTTCTTTCTTGGCCGCCCAGCGGTACGGACAAGCCGGCGCCAGCCTAATCGAATTCTCCGTCGTGGCCGTGCCAATATTGCTGCTGGGCCTGGGCAGCGTCGACATCGCCTCATGGTTCTTTACACGCCAGGCCGTCAGTCTGGCCTTGCTGGAAGCCGGCCGCGCGGGCATCGTCAGCCACGCCCA
>DATCYE010000310.1:0-6968 GCA_036570485.1 Pusillimonas sp.
CAGGCCATAGACCTGATTTTGCCCGACGCGAAGAATCCCGACGCCGACGGCGAGCGTCACGCATTCTCCTTGGTCGGAGCGCCATTTCAGGATGAGCTGTGTATAACCACACGGATGCGCGATACGGTTTACAAGCGCCAATTGAAGGGTTTGAGCCCCGGCGCAACGGTTAAAGTCGATGGCCCTTTCGGTTCCCTGACTCTGCATAGTAAAACTGCTCGAGCCGCTGTCTTTATTGCCGGAGGCATAGGCATTACGCCTTTTATGAGCATGCTGCGGCATGCTGCGCACGAAGCGCTGCCACAGCAAATACTGCTGCTGTATTCCAATCGTCGTCCGGAAGATGCCGCTTTCCTTACCGAGCTGCAAGAGCTGGAGCGGAAGAATCCGCGCTTCCGCTTGTTGGCCACCATGACGCAGATGTCAAAATCCACACAAGCCTGGACGGGCGAGCAGGCCATGCTGGATGGCCCACTGATCAAGCGTGAAATCGCCGGCCTGCCCGATCCGGTGTTCTACGTTGTTGGGCCACCCGCCATGGTCGAGGCCATGAAGGCGGTGCTAAACCTGGCGGGCGTCGATGACGACGATATACGCAGCGAGGAATTCTACGGGTATTGAAGCATCGCCGTTGGTGAATTCCCCACCGCTTGCCCTAGCCTTTGGATTAAGCCGGCGCCGCCACGGTTCGGCGTCTCCAGTGCGAGGCCAGAGCCACCAGCACCAGAACGAAACCGATGGTGTTGGAAATTGGGCCGGGATAGACCAGCGCGAAGCCGGCGACGATCAGCAATACGCGCTCCAGGATGGTGGCACGCACCAGCAGCCAGCCCTGGAATCCCACCGCCAATGCAAAGATGCCGGCCGCAGCAGTAATGGTGACCTGGGCGATAGACAGCCAGTCTGCCTTGGCCAGTGCCTCGGTGGAGCCCATTAGCAGCAGGCCCTGCCCACTGGGATCAAGCACGAAGATGAAGGGCACCAGGAATGCGGGTATGGTGTACTTCCAGCATTGCATGGTGGTCTTGTACGGATCGCCGCCGGTGATGGCCGAGGCGGCAAAGGGCGATAGCGCCGTGGGTGGTGAGACTTCGGACAGCACGGCGTAGTAGAAAATGAACATGTGGGCGGCAAAATCCGGCACGCCCAGCTTGATCAGGGCGGGTGCGGTAATGACGGCGCAGATGATGTACGAAGCGGTGACCGGTACCGCCAGGCCGATGATCCACACCACCAGAGCGGTGTAGATGGCAGTCAAAAGCAGAGAGCCGCCCGCATAGTCGATGACGATGCCGCTGAACTTAAGGCCCAGGCCGGTAAGGGTGACCACGCCGACGATGATGCCTGCGCCGGCGCAGGTGGAACCCACACTGAGCATGCCGACCGAGCCGGCCCGCAGGGCCTGGATCAGCGGCGACTGGAAAAAGTTTTGCGAGAAACTGCCTTTGCCGCGAAACAGATCGTAGGAGATCATGGCGGTGTCGGACCGCAGGAAGCTGGTCAGGAAAGAAACCACGGTGGCCCAAAATACCGATAGCACGGGCGAAAAGCCCCACATCATGAAGCCAACGATGGATATCAGCGACAGGAAGTGAAACCAGTAATGCCGAGTCAGGTTCCAGACGGTGTCGACCTTCTTGAATACGATGGCGCCCATGCCGTACTTGCGCACGTCGATTTCGACCATAAGAAATAGCGCAAGGTAAAACAGTGAAGTCGGTATGACGGCCATCAGCAGCACGTCGAGGTAGGATATTTGCAGGAACTCGGCAATGATGAAGGCAGCTGCGCCCATGACGGGCGGCGAGATGATGGCGCCTAGCCCGCCGGCAGCCAGCAGCCCGCCGGCGGCATTGCGTTCGTAGCCGACTTTGGCCAGCATGGGCCAGGCAACTGTGCCCAGCGTAACCGTGGTGGCTACGCCCGACCCGGAGGGGCCGCCCAACAAGAATGAAGACAGGACGACGGTGCGGCCGGCTCCTGCCGGCTTTCCGCCCATGGCCGAGAACGAGAAGTCGATATAAAACTTGCCTGCCCCCGAGAATTGCAGGAAGGCCCCAAAAATGGTGAACAGGATAATCAGCGACGATGATACGTCGACCGCCACACCGTATATGCCTTCTAGTGTCATGTACATGAAACCGACGACGCGTCCGATTTCATATCCTTTATGAGTCCAGGGGTGCGGCAGGTAGGCGCCCAGGAAAGCATATAGAAGAAAGCAGATCGATATAACGGGCAGTATCCAGCCTATCGTACGGCGCATGGCTTCTAATACTAGAACGATGAGCGCCACGCCGAAGAAGATATCCCAGGAATTGGGTAGCGTATTGCGGTCGGTGAAGTCGTCGCCGCCGACAATCAAATACACCACGATGGCAATGGAAAGCAGTGCGGCTAGCCAGTCCCACCACATGATGCGATGCCGGAAGCGCTTGGCAAGTGGAAACAGCAGGAAGGACAGAAACAGCACAAAACCCACGTGTATGGGCCGCAAGGTCTGGGTCGGTACGATGGCGTAGGCCGCGTACATGTGAAACAGCGACATGACGATGGCCGTTGCCGACAAGAATACGCCCAGCCATCCGCCTAGGCGGTTCGCCGCGCCCTCTTCTTCTTCGATGTATTGTTCCGCCTTTTGCAAGGCCTCGTCACTGACAGTGACGTCCGGATCCGATTCGATGCGTTCGCTCATGCTTGGTGTCTCGTTCGTTAAGTGTGTCCGGCGTCTGTGTGCCGTTGCAGTGCCACGGAGGCGAGCCAAATAAAAAACCCCAACCGCGCGTGGGTTGGGGTAGGAGGCAGGGCGCTGTTAATTGAACTTGACGCCGTGCTCTTCGAAGTACTTGATGGCGCCGGGATGGAAGGGAACGGGCGATGCCGAAGCCTTCTGGTTTTCTAGCTTGAACTCGGCGGTATCCTTATGCACGGCGATCAGGTCGTCGCGGCTTTCGAAGATGGTTTTGACGATGTTGTAGGCGGTTTCGTCGCTCATTTTTTCGTTGGCGACCAGGATGTTCATGACCGTAGCCTGCTTGTTATCGGCATCCATGCCACGATAAGTGGATTTTGGAATGGTGTCTTTTACGTAAAGGTTGCCGTATTTTTTGTTCATGGCCGGGACCAGATCGGCGTTGTCGATCATTTTGATTTTGGTGCCCGGGGTGTTGGCCAGATCGGTGACGGCGGCTGTTGGCAGGCCACCCACCCAGAAGAAGGCGTCGATCTTGTTGTCTTTCACGCCGTTGACCGATTCGGCAACGCTAAGGCGTTCGCGATCGACGTCTTTGTCTTTGTCTAGGCCGGCCGCTTCCAGCATGCGAAAAGCCATGACCTCGGTGGCGCTACCGGGCGAGCCGGTGGAGATGTGCTTGCCTTTAAGATCGGCCATGCTGTTGATGCCACGGCCTTCTACCGTGACTACGTGCATGCGGTTCGGATACAAGATCATCAAAGTACGCAGGGGTACTTTGTGACCCTTGAATTTGTTTTCGCCTTTGTAGGCGTCCTGGCTTGCATCGGCCATGGCCAGCCCGATGTACGATATGTCGCCGTCGATCAGCTTAAGGTTGTCGACCGAGCCGCCGGTGACTTCAGCGGTGGCCTCCATGCCGGGAACCTTCTTGGACAATACCGAGGCAATGCCGCCACCTATGGGGTAGTAAACTCCGCCAGTGCCGCCGGTGGCGATGGAAATGTTTTCCGACATGGCCGGCTGCATGGACGCCAGTGAAACGCACAACATAAAGGCAAACTGCTTTATTGAGATCTTCATAGTGTCTCCTAGAACGCTGCTGTTGGTGCCCCGCAATGAGCGCGAAGCATTATTGGTTTCAAACAAGCAATCCGATGTTAGGGATCCTCTGAACAAGTCACCGCGCCGCTTGCCTCCCCGGCTTCGGGCGGTTTGCGCCTTGCATCCCATACCGAACCGGGGTGCATGCTTTCCGCTCGACTTGTTCAGAGGGTCCCTGGCTGGAGTGGACTTGATGTTGGTTTAACCTGCAAGGGTCTTTGCGTCAATTGGAGTTTGTATGGTGGGCTAAGCTATACGTCGGTGAACAGCAGGTCCATGGCGGCGGCCGATTTGGCCGAGCATATGGCCACCAGATCGAAGTCGGGCAGGTGGCGCGAATCGGAAATTTCGCGGAATGTGACGCCGGGAAAATCCAGCGTGCGTATCCAGCTGGGCAGAAGGCCTATGCCCATGCCGCCCGCCACGCAGGCCATGACAGTCAGGGTGCGGTTGGCATGCATATTGATCTTGACCTTGTACCCGGCCTTGCGAATACCGTCGGTAATGCCCGTATAAAAAACCGGCAACTGATCTTGCGGATACATGATCAGCCCGACCTCGGCGATCTGGGCCAAGCTCACCTCTGACGGCATGTAGCGCGCCAGACTTGTGGGCACGGCGGCGATAAGGCGATCTTGCCGCAGGATTTTTTCGTACATGTGGCCGGCCACCGTTACGGGCGCGTGCATCAGGCCGATATCTATCGTACCCAGCTCAAGAGCCGACGCCAGTTCGTCGTTGCCCATTTCCTTTAGTGTGATCTGTAAATCGGGAGCATGGCTGCGCACATTGCGGAGCGCCTTGGGCAGTACGTCGAACAGAGCCGAAGACACCAGGCCGATGGACAACGAGCCGGCCAGACCCTGGCGTGTGGCCCTGGCCTTGCGCGTAGCCTCGTCCAGGCGGAACAGGCCGCTTTTGACGTCGTCGGCAATAGCCAAAGCCGCCGCTGTGGGCAGGGCGCCGCTGCGCGAGCGCTCGAAAAGTTTCACGCCCAGGCTTTTTTCCATGCGCGCAATGGACTGGCTAAGAGCGGGCTGCGCGATGCCCAGTTGATGGGCGGCTTGACTGATGGCGCCGTGTTCCAGAACGGCCAGGAAGTTTTTGAGTTGGCTTATTTCCATATCTATCTAGTATATATAAATATCGTTTCCATAATAGATCAGTATGCAATCCATCTTTAGAATGTATTAAATGTTTACTGAAAACCATCCGACGGGCGGGCAATCTTTCGCTGCCCTGCCAGAGGGCAGCATAGATAGCCATGCGCACGTTTTTGTGCCGGGCTTGTCGGTGATTGCCGAGAGGCGCTATACGCCTGATTATGCGGCGCCGCTTGACGACTACCTGGCCTTGTTGGACGCACAAGGCTTGGCCCACGGCGTGCTGGTGCAACCCAGCTTTCTGGGAACGGATAACAGCCATTTGACCGCCGCCTTGCAACGGGCGGCGGGTCGCTGCCGCGGTGTTGCTGTGGTGGATCCCAGCATCGATGCCAACGAACTGCAGGCCATGAACGACGGCGGAGTCGTGGGGGCCAGGTTGAATCTGTTTGGCCGCGAGTTGCCGGACTTCACTCAGGCCCTGTGGCAAAGCTTCTTTGAGAAGCTGAACGCGCTGGACTGGCATGTTGAAGTTCATTGCCCACACCAGCAGTTGCCGTTGATTATGCCCGCGCTATTGCAAAGGGCAGGCAAGATTGTCGTCGACCATTTCGGGCGGCCAGATTTCAAGCAGGGCGTCCAGTCCGACCAACTGCATTATTTGTGCAGCTTGGCCGAGTCGGGGCGCGTATGGGTCAAATTGTCGGCGGTGTACCGGATTTGGCCCGAAAATTCGATCGAAGGATGCACGGCTGTCGTACGGCATCTGGTCGATTGTTTTGGTGCTCGGCGCCTGATGTGGGGCAGCGATTGGCCCCATACGGAGCATGAGTCCGTAAGCTCGTTGCGCAATCCGCTGCATTGGCTGATCGATGCCGTGGCAAGCCAGGATGATCTGGCTGCAATTTTGTCGCATACCCCTAAATCGTTTTTTAGATTCTGAAGAGAGCCATGTCCAATACCAATCACGTATTCAAGAAAGTTTCCCTGAAGACCAAGTTCGCCTTGGGCGCGCTGGCACTGGGTAGCGCCGCTGCGGCAAGCGCCGCCTATCCCGAGCGGCCCATTACCATGGTGGTCAGCTATCCTCCCGGCGGTACCGTCGATCTGGTCGCCCGTCTGATGGCGCCCGAGCTGGAAAAGGAACTGGGCCAGACCGTTATCGTCGACAACAAGGGCGGAGCGGGCGGCATGCTGGGCGGCGCTTATGTGTCACGCGCCAAGTCCGATGGCTACACCATCTTGATGGATGCATCGAACCATGCGCAAAACCCCGCATTGCGCGAGAAAATGACCTTCGATACCTTGAAGGACTTCGCGCCGGTATCCCTGCTGATCAAGGTTCCCAATGTTTTGGTCGTCAACCCGTCGTCCAAGATCAATTCGGTGGCAGACGTCAAGGCCGAGGATAAGGCCAGCGAACATACGCTTTACTATGCATCGTCGGGCCCTGGCTCGGCCCAGCATCTGGCCGGTGAGCTGTTCAATGTTTTGGGCGGCACACAGCTTATCCATGTGCCCTACAAAGGCGGCGGCCCAGCCATGATCGACGTGATGGGTAATCAGGTTCCCATGATGTTCGCCAGCCTGGGCTCTTCGTGGACCCACATCAAGAGCGGCAAGCTGCGTGCCATCGCCCTGGGCGGCACTGAGCACAGCAAACTGTTGCCTGGCGTGCCCACCATCGCTGAATCCGGTTTGCCCGGCTATGCTTCGTATGAGTGGAACGCCATCTTTGCACCGGCCGGCACATCCCAGGAAATCCTGGACCGCTTGTCTGCCGCGTTTTCGAACGTGCTGAAAAACCCTGCCATTCAGCAGCGCCTTGCCGACCTTGGTGCCGATACCATCGGCTCTTCGCCGGAAGAACTGCGCACTTTCGTTCAGGACGAAATTACTAAATGGAAGGGCGTGGCAGCCAAGGCGAAAATCAGCCTGGATTAATGCCTGCTCGTATCAAAATGCCCTGCCGGAAGTTGTGAAACTTGATGCCCGGCAGGGCATTTTTTATTTGAACTTTACGATTTCGAAAGTCAGGCGGTCTTGCTCGTCGCGACCCACGCTGTAGC
>DATCYE010000311.1:0-3896 GCA_036570485.1 Pusillimonas sp.
GCAAGGTACAGGACCGCTATCCGCATCAACTGTCGGGAGGGATGCGCCAACGCATCATGATCGCCATGGCCTTGTCATGCAAGCCGCAGGTGCTGATTGCCGACGAGCCGACCACGGCGCTGGACGTGACCATCCAGGCGCAAATCCTGCAGCTTATACGGCAATTGCAGCAGGAAATGGATATGGGCGTGATCTTCATTACGCACGACATGGGGGTGGTGGCCGAAGTGGCGGATCGTGTCATGGTGATGCACCGGGGCGACAAGGTCGAAGAAAATGATTCCGACAGTTTGTTCGGCGACCCGCGCCACCCTTACACCCGTGCGCTGTTATCGGCCGTGCCCCGGCTTGGTTCCATGCGCGGCAGCGATAACCCTGCACCGTTTGCGCTGCTCAATGTCGCCGAAAAGAATAATGCCCAGGCTGAACCGGCGCAGCATTCCAGCACCGCCCGCTACGACCAGGGGCCGCTGTTGCAGGTCGATAAGCTGACCACCCAGTTCGATATTGCCAGCGGCTTATTCGGCCGGGTCAGTCACAGGGTGCATGCGGTCGAGCAGGTCAGTTTCGACCTGTACCCCGGCGAGACGCTGGGGGTAGTGGGCGAGTCCGGTTGCGGCAAAACCACTACAGGGCGTTCGCTGGCGCAACTGGAACGCATACGCAGCGGCAAGGTCACTTTCCAGGGGCAAGACATCAGCCTATTGCGCGGCACGGAAATGCAGGCCTTGCGGCGCCACATACAGTTCATTTTCCAGGACCCTTTCGCCTCGCTGGATCCGCGCGTGACTATAGGCTATTCCATCATGGAGCCCTTGCTGATCCACGGTGTGGCCAGGGGGCGCAAAGCCGAAGAGCGTGTTAGCTGGCTGATGGAAAAATGCGGCCTGGCGCCCGAAATGATAGATCGCTATCCGCACGAATTTTCGGGCGGTCAGCGTCAGCGTATCTGCATCGCGCGGGCGCTGGCGCTTAACCCCAAGGTCATCATCGCCGACGAATCGGTGTCGGCGCTGGATGTTTCCATACAGGCGCAGATCGTTAATCTGCTGCTGGACTTGCAGCGCGAGCTGGGTCTGGCGATTTTATTTATCTCGCACGATATGGCGGTGGTCGAACGCATAAGCCATCGCGTGGTGGTGATGTATCTGGGGCAGGTGGTCGAGATCGGACCACGACGCGCCGTGTTCGAGAACCCCCAGCATCCCTATACCAAGAAATTGATGGCGGCTGTGCCGGTCGCCGACCCCAGTTATCGCCACCGGCAGCACTCGCTGCTGGTCGACGAAATCCCCAGCGTGCTGCGCCATGTAAGCGATAAGCCGCTGGTGCGTCCGCTGGTCGAAGTGGGCGAAGGCCATTTCGTCGCTCGTCATGCCGTAGGCGTTTATTGATGTGCTGGCTTACTTTGGAGTGTGATCATGCATAAAGCAATATTCAAGTTGGCGGTGGCTGCAAGCCTGGTTTTTTCAGGGCTTGCTTCAGCGCAGACAACACTGAAAATCGGTTTGCAAGACGATCCGGATCAGCTTGATCCCGCGCGTGCCCGGACCTTTGTCGGCCGCATTGTTTTCGCGTCGCTGTGCGACAAGCTGGTCGACATCACTCCCAAGCTGGATTTCGTGCCGCAGTTGGCCACGTCGTGGGAATGGCAGGATAGCAAGACGCTGAAGATGACCCTGCGCGACAAAGTCGTGTATCACGACGGTACGCCTATGGATGCGGCGTCGGTCAAGGCCAACCTGGACAGGGCCAAGAGCCTGCCCGACAGCAACCGCAAGAGCGAGCTGGCCACCCTGGCGCGGGTAGAAGCGCCTGACCCATCCACCATCATCCTGCATTTGTCCGAACCCGATGCATCTTTCCTGTCGCAGCTTTCGGATCGCGCCGGCATGATGCAGTCGCCGGCAAGCTTCGATAAAGACCCCGGCAAGAATCCGGTGTGCTCGGGCCCTTACCGCTTCAAAGAGCGGGTCCAGAACGATCACATCACACTGGAAAAATTCCCGCAGTATTGGGATGCGGCCAGCTACCACTTCGATACGGTCAGGTTCAGCCCCGTACCCGATTCCACGGTGCGCTTGAACAATATGCGGTCCGGCGGATTGGACATCATCGAGCGCGTTGCGCCCAGCGATGTGGAAACCGTAAAGAGCGATCCCAATCTGGCCTTCATGCAGGTCACCGGTCTGGGCTTTCAGGCCATTTCGATCAATTTCGCCAATGGTCCGCGTGCGGATAGCCCCTTTGCGAAGGATGCACGCGTGCGGCAGGCCTTTGATCTGGCGCTGGACAAGGATGCCATCAATCAGGTGGTGGGCATGGGCCTTTACCAGCCGGCTTTCCAGCCGTTCCCGCCGGCCAGCTTCGCCTACGATAAAAGCGTAGAGCGTAAAGGCCGCGACGTCGAAAAGGCCAAGGCCTTGCTGAAGGCGGCGGGCTACGATAGGGTCAAGGCCGAGATTTCCTTCGGCAACAACACCATCATGCAGCAAGTCTTCGAGCTGATCCAGGCCATGGGCAGCGAAGCGGGCTTCGACATCACCTTGCGGCCGATGGAGTTCGCAGCCCTGCAATCGACCATGGCGCGCGGCGACTTTGAGCTGGCCCAGGCGGGCTGGTCGGGCCGATCCCAGCGGCAATATATTCCAGTATGTGGCCTGCAAAGGCAGTTTGAACGACGGAAAATTCTGTGATCAGACCATGAACGAGCTGCTGGTGCAGGCGCGCCAGGAGCTGGACACGGCCAAGCGCAAGCAACTGTATTCTCAGTTCCTTCAGCAAATGCAGGAAAAGCGACCCATCATTTATACGTATTACCTGCCCTGGACCTTTGGTCTGAAAAAGAAAGTGCAGGGCTTCGTTCCTTATCCCGACGGCCTGATCCGCCTGAAGAACGTCACTCTTAAATAAGCCATATTTTTTTGCGGCAACGCACAAACCCCTTTACCCGAAATGGGCACGGCGGCATAGAGTCCTAAAATAGTCCACAATAACTATTTATCGTTGTTTCCCCGGGATATTTAATGACTCGCATTGTCCTCTTTGAGAATATTCATCCTAGCGCCAAAGAAATCTTCACCTCGGCCGGTCTGGACGAGGTCGTAACGCATGCATCGGCACTACAACCCGACGCTCTAAGCGAAGCATTGCGCGGTGCGCATTTGATCGGCATTCGTTCCCGCACTCATCTGGATGCCGCCTTGCTGGCCGGTGCGCCCGATTTGCAGGCCATCGGATGCTTCTGCATAGGTACAAACCAAGTGGACCTGGATGCGGCCATGCTGCGCGGTATTCCGGTATTCAATGCGCCTTTTTCCAATACG
Source organism: Pusillimonas sp. (assembly GCA_036570485.1). GTDB lineage: Bacteria > Pseudomonadota > Gammaproteobacteria > Burkholderiales > Burkholderiaceae_B. Next base: position 3,327 of record DATCYE010000311.1, read on the forward strand.
CGTTCGGTTGCCGAGCTGGTGCTGGGCGAGGCCATCTTGTTGCTGCGCCGCATTCCAGAGAAGAACGACAGGGTGCATCAGGGTCATTGGGACAAGTCCGCCGAAGGCGCCTTCGAGGCGCGCGGCAAGACGCTGGGAATTATCGGCTACGGCAACATCGGTTCGCAGGTCGGCACCTTGGCAGAAGCCGCCGGCATGCGTATTATTTTCCACGACGTCGAGGCTAAGCTGCCGCTGGGCAATGCGCGGGCCAGTGCTTCGCTGAAGAAATTGCTGGCGCAGGCCGATATTGTTACTTTGCACGTACCGGGCGGCAAGTCCACCCAGAACATCATCGACGCGCAAGCCATTGCAGCCATGAAGCCGGGCTCCATACTTATCAACGCATCGCGCGGCACAGTGGTCGATATCGATGCGCTGCATGCGGCGCTGGCTTCGGGGCATCTGTCGGGCGCAGCACTGGACGTCTTCCCCACTGAACCGAAAAGCGTCAACGAACCCTGGGCCAGCCCCTTGATCGGTATGCGCAACGTCATTCTTACCCCTCACATTGGCGGCAGCACCCAAGAG
>DATCYE010000312.1:0-10062 GCA_036570485.1 Pusillimonas sp.
CACCAACGTGGCGGAAACCTCGCTGACTGTACCCGGTATACGCTATGTGGTCGATAGCGGGCTGGCCCGCGTCAAGCGCTATTCCTGGCGCAACAAGGTCGAGCAACTGCGTATCGAGCCCATCAGTCAGGCTTCGGCCAATCAGCGCGCCGGACGCTGCGGCCGCATTGGGCCGGGCGTATGCGTTCGTCTGTATGCCGAAGACGATTTCAAAGCACGGGCGCCTTTTACCGATCCTGAAGTGTTGCGCTCGTCGCTGGCGTCGGTCATCTTGCGCATGAAGGCCTTGAAGCTCGACGATATCGAGTCCTTTCCCTTTGTCGATCCGCCGCCGGGGCGGGCCATTGCCGATGGCTATCACCTGTTGCAGGAACTGGGTGCCATCGACGAAGGCCAGCAATTAACCGAGACGGGCCGCGAGCTGGCGCGGCTGCCGGTGGACCCGCGCTTGGCGCGCATGATACTGGCCGCCAAAGACCAACAGTGCCTGACTGAGATCCTCATTATCGCGTCGGCCTTGTCGGTGCAGGATCCGCGCGATCGGCCTATGCAAGAACGCGAGGCGTCGGAAGCGGCACACGCAAAATTCGGCGACGACAAGTCGGAGTTCATCTCCTATCTGAAGCTATGGCGCTGGTACGGCGAGCAGGTCGAGCACAAGGGTTCGCAGCGCAAGCTGGTGGCCCTGCTGAGGCAGAATTTCCTGTCGCCGCTGCGCCTGCGTGAATGGCGCGATGTGCATAGTCAGTTAGCATCGCTGGTAGGCGAGCAGGGCTGGCGCATGAATGCCGTGGACGCCACCTACGAGCAGACCCACATGGCTTTGTTGGCCGGCCTGCTGGGCAATATAGGCCTTAAAAGCGAAGAGTCGTCCGGCTATCAGGGCGCGCGCGATATTCGCTTTCAGATTCATCCGGGCTCACGCCTGGTAAAGAAAGCCGGCCGGTGGATTGTTGCGGCCGAACTGGTGGAAACCACCCGCTTGTATGCACGCTGCGTGGCCCGGATAGATCCGGTCTGGCTTGAAAGGGCGGGCGCCCACCTGATACGGCGCAACTGGTCCGACCCGCGTTGGGAAAAGAAAGCCGGCCAAGTCGTGGCCAACGAGCGTGCCACCTTGTACGGCTTGCCTGTTTATACAGGGCGCCGCGTTCATTTCGGCAAGATCGATCCGGTGCAGGCGCGCGAGCTATTCATCCGCCAGGCTCTGGTTACCGGCGAAATCGATACGCCTCTGTCTTTTCTAAAGCACAACCGGCAACTGATTGCTGCCATCGAGAAGCTGGAGCATCAGACGCGCCGCCCCGACATATTGGTGGACGACACGCTGATTTTCGCCTTCTACGATCAGCAGATTCCCGCCGATGTGTTCCAGACCATTACGCTGGAAAAATGGCATAAAGGCCTGTCAAAAGAGCAGGCGCAGTCCCTGTTGCTGACGCGCGATGCGCTGATGCGCCACGATGCCGCCGGCATCACCACCGATGTCTTTCCCAAGAAAGTCGAGTGGCAGGGCGTGCAGATGGCGGTCGACTACCATTTCGAGCCCGGATCGCTGCGCGACGGCGTAACGCTGACTGTGCCGCTGTTTACCCTGAACCAGATCGATCCCATGCGCTGTGAATGGCTGGTGCCGGGCATGCTTAAAGAAAAAGTGCATCTGTTGCTGAAATCGTTGCCGCAGAAAATCCGGCGCCATTGCGTGCCCTTGCCCGATTATGCGAGCGGCTTTGCCGACCGCTGGTTCGAGCGCGCAGTCAATCCAGATCAAGGATTACTGGAAGCCATAGGCGCCGATATGTGGGAGCAAGTCAAAGTGCGCCCGCAACGCAGCGATTTCAAGCCCGAAACCCTGCCTGCGCATTTATTCATGAATTTCAAGGTGGTCGATGAGCACGGCCGCATGCTGTCGGGCGGCCGCAACCTGGATCAGCTCAAGGCGGAGCACGGCAAGCAGGCGCAGGCCTCTTTTCAGAAATTTGCCGCGCGCGACGACCAGGTGGCGCAGGCGCTGGCGCACGAGCAACTGACCGACTGGACCTTCGGCCCTTTACCTGAAATCATGGAAATCAAGCGCAAGGGCCTGTCTTTCGTGGGCTATCCCGCGCTGATCGACCGGCAAACCCACTGCGATCTGGACGTCTTCGACGACCCGGCCGAGGCGCGTCAGCAGCATCATGCGGGCTTGCTGCGCCTGTTTCGCCTGGCGCTGCGCGAACAGGTCAAGTTTCTTGAGAAAAACCTGCCCGACCTGACCCACATGGGCATGCTCTACATGAGCTTGGGAACACAGGAAGACTTGCGCACGCAAATCATCGATTGCGCCCTGGATCAGGCCTGCCTGGCCGAGCCCTGGCCGGCCGACCAGCAGGCCTTTGAACAGCGACGCAATGAGGGCAAGGCCCGTTTGGGTTTACTGGCCCAGGAAATCGGGCGGCTGGCCAAACAGATATTGACGGAATGGGCGGCGCTACAGAAAAAGCTGCCGCAAGCCAAGCCGCAAGCGGCCGCCTATGCCGACCTGCAAAAGCAGCAGTCGAGCCTGATGGGCAAATGGTTTTTGCGCGACACTTTATATCGTCAGTTGACGCATTACCCACGCTATTTGAAGGCCGCGCAGGTGCGCATCGATAAATTACGGTCCGACCCGGCGCGCGATGCCAGGTTGATGGCCGAGATGGCGCCCTTGCTGGTGCAATACCAGCGTGCGCTTGCGGGTCTAAAGGGCGCCAGGGACGCGCAGTTGGAGGAATTCCGCTGGCTGCTGGAAGAACTGCGCGTGGCCCTGTTTGCGCAAGAGTTGCGCACGCCCATGCCGGTCTCGGTCAAACGGCTGCAAAAAACCTGGTCGGCCATGCAGCGCTAGGCGAGGCTAGGCTCGGGCCTTGACCATCCTTGCCGACAAGCCCATTTTGGCGGCCGTCAGCAAGGCGTTCTTCATGGCGCCGGGGGTGGCGATACCTTGTTGAACTATATCGTAAGCGGTGCCGTGCGCCGGCGTGGTGACCGGCATGGGCAGGCCGTAATGCACGGTAATGCCTTGGCCGAAGCTCATGAGCTTCATGGCGATCTGCCCTTGATCGTGGTACATCGTCAGCACGCCATCGTAGCCGCCGCCATTGGCTTTGTTGACGGCGCGAACGAAGGTGGTGTCGGCCGGAAACGGGCCTTCCGCATGAAACCCCCGGCTAGCGGCCAATTTCACCCCTGGTTCGATGACTTCGATTTCGTCCCGGCCGAAGGCACCACCATCGCCGTTATGAGGGTTCAAGCCGCATACGGCGATTTTCGGCTGTTCGTAGCCCGCTGCTTGCAGCCCCTGCCACAACAGTTCGACACCGGTGGCGATCCGTTCGGCGTTCAGTAAGCTGCTGACATCTTTATGCGGTACGTGCGAAGTAACCCGTGAAGTCCAAAGCTTGTCATTTACATTGAATTCCACCGTCTTGCCCTTGAAATTCAGCACTTCACAGAAATAGTGCATTTCATCGGGGTGCTTCATGCCGCCTGCCCGTAGCGCCGCCTTGTTAAGCGGTGCGACACACATAGCATCAGCAATGTTCTGTTGGCAAAGCTGTAGGCCCAAGGCCAGGCCGTCCAGCATGAACTTCCCGCCTTTCGGGGTGACCTGTCCTTGCTCGAAATTGCCGGCTTCCACGTGCTCCCACTGAATCAATAGCGGTTCGTGGTCGCCATCAGGCAAAGTGGAAGGGGCAAGAGGCAGTTCGGTTGCGACGCCGGCTGCCTGCATGCCTTTTTCGAGTACCGGGCGGCTGCCGATGATAAGCAGGTTTGCGGCCTGGAGTACTTCTTGGTCAGCCAATACCTTGGCTACGATTTCCGGACCGATGCCGGCGGGATCGCCAGTAAACAATGCGATGGTGGGTTTCATGCGATCAACCTTCTTCAAATAAGTAATGTGATGATAGAATTTTATGCATATTGTCGACAATCGTCAATATACGTATAATTATTCCACCCTATACTAAGACTCAGGAGACAACATGAAAAAAATCCCCCGCATGCTTTTTACGGCCTGTGCAACCGTGCTTGCTGGAGCGCTGCTGGCGCCCGCCACCGCGCAAACCTTTCCCGATAAGCCCGTCAAGATGCTGGTTGGCACGGCACCTGGCGGCGGTACCGACTTTGTGGCCCGGCTTGTCGCCCAAGAGCTATCCAAGATCTGGGGGCAGTCGGTGGTGGTCGAAAATCGTACGGGTGCAAGCGGCACAATAGCGGGCGGAGAGCTTGTCCATGCCAAGCCCGATGGCTACACCTTGTGGATCTCGCCGCAAACAGCCGTCGCTGTTGCGCCGCAGCTATTGGCCAAGGCCCCCTACGATTCGCTAAAAGACCTGACGCCCATTACCGTTATTGCCTCATCGCCGTTGGTTCTGGTGGCCAATCCCTCGTTTCCCGCGTCCAACTTCAAGGAATACATCGATTACGTCAAGAAGAATCCCGGCGCCATCAGCTTCGCTTCGGGTGGGGTGGGTTCGTCGCCTCATATGACGCAAGAGCTTTTGAATAAAGACCTTGGCCTGAAGATGATCCACGTGCCGTACCGGGGCGAAGCGCCGGCCATTGCCGACGTCATGGGCGGGCAGGTGCCGGTTCTGTTTGCCAATATTCCGTCGGGCATGCCTTACGTCAATTCGGGAAAGCTGAAAGCGCTGGTTACGACGGGCGCAACCCGTTCTCCCCAGGCTAAAGACGTCCCGACCATGATCGAGTCGGGTGTGGTTAAGGTACAAACGGCCACATGGAACGCTTTGTACGGGCCGGCGGGCATGTCTCCCGAGCTTACCCAAAAAATCTATGCAGACGTAGCCAAGGCGTTCAAGCAAGGTGCGGCCCGAGAGCGTTTGTTGGCCTCGGGCAATGAGCCTGTGCTGAATACGCCGGAACAGTTCAAGGTGTTCTTGGGTGAGGAATACAAACGCTGGGGCGATGTCATCAAGGCTGCAAACCTGCGCGCCCAATAAACGCCGTTAAGGCGGGGGCATTACAGCACGCATGGCAAAAGGAAAGCATATGTTGAAGTACAAGCGGATTCTCGTTACCGGAGCTGCCGGGCAATTGGGGCAGTTGGCCCGAAAAGCCCTGCGCGATCAAGTAGCGTATTTGCGTCTGAACGATATTGCGGCAATGGCCCCCGCCGCTGGCAACGAAGAGTTGTGGTCTTGCGATCTTGCCGATGCGCAGTCCGTGGGCCGCATGCTGCAAGATGTCGATGCAGTGATTCATTTGGGTGCCAGCCTGAACGTCGACGACTGGCACGACACCTTGCAGGTCAATATAGCCGGGGCATATCACATTTATGAATCGGCCAGGCAGGCCGGTGTCAAAAGAGTTATTTACGCCAGCTCGCATCATGCTGTCGGCATGTATCCCATTAGTGAGCGCCTGGATGTCGACAAGCCGGCCAGGCCCGATAGCCTGTATGGGCTAAGCAAATGTTTCGGTGAAGACCTTGCTCGTTATTATTGGGATAAATTTGGAATCGAATCGGTCTGTCTGCGCATCGGATCGACTCGGCCAATGCCAAACGAATCCAGGGAATTGGCCACCTGGCTTAGCGAGCCGGACTTCGAGCGTTTGCTGCTCGCATGCCTGACTGCACCCAAGGTCGATTACACCGTGGTTTACGGTGTGTCCAATAATCGGGACTCGTGGTGGGACAACGAAAAAAGTGCGGCGCGTCTGGGTTTTGTCCCGCAGGACGATGCCAGTGCGCATTTTGAAAGAGTTCATCAGCAGGTAGAGCGCGGTGAATCGCCCGGCCCTTACCCCATGCACGGCGGTAAGCGTGCCGAGTACGGATTAGCGTCAAACGGCAAAGACGGCCAGGCCCAGCCTCATCATGTCGAAAAATAAGCCTTTATATTTGCCCTCGGGCACCTGCGATACGCATTCTCATATATACGGCGACGCGCTGCGCTATCGGGCGTGCGAGGGGCAGCAGCCGGAAAGCAATGCGACGCTGGAAGACTACATCGAACGTACCCACGGCATAGGCATACAGCGGCATGTTTTTGTACAGGCCAAGGCATACGGTGTGAACCCCCAATGCATGTTGGACGGAATCGCCAAGCTCGGCCAGCACCGGGCGCGCGGCATCATCATGGCCGATGCATCGCTAAGCCGGGCCGATATGGCGCAATTGCATCAAGCCGGTATCCGGGGAGTCCGTTTTCTTTTCCCGGCGGGGTCGCCCGTCGATATCGCCGCCGTCCAGGCCTGGTCGCAGAAGGCAGCGGTCTTGGGTTGGAGCCTGCTGGTGCAGGCGCAAGCGCCTGCCTTGGCGGCTGCCTGTGCCAGCTTGTTGAAAATGCCCTGCCCCGTCGTCATTGATCATCTAGGGCGTTTCCCCGCAGGGACTGACACCAATGCACAAGCGTTCCAAGCCGTGGTTCAATTCGTCGCAAACGGCGGGTGGATCAAGTTGGCCGCGCCCTATTATGGGACGCCCGATGGCGCATCGGACTTCAATGCGCTAAGCTTTCGCGTGCAGGCTTTTCTGAATGCCGGTGCCGAACGCGTTATTTGGGGCATGAACTGGCCGCATCCCAATCTTCCCGCCGACGGTAAACCCGACGACGCGGCAACGCTGGAATCCTTGCTGGCCCTCTTTCGGTCAGATACTGAAAAACATGCCGTTCTTGTCGATAATCCCGCCAGGCTTTACGGATTCGCTCCCGCTGCTTGAGCGTCATCGGGCTTGTCCCGCGTAGCGTTTGATCTCTATGGCTTCCAACATTCCGACCATACCCCCGAGTGCCGCGCGCCCGGTAGCCTCCCAAGAGGCAGGGCAAGACGATTCGTCCGCATTGGCTTTCCTGCGGTCGGAATCGCTCACCACCGTGCTTCAGGAAAAAATCGAACGAATGATACTGGGCGGAGATCTGAAGGCCGGCGAGCGTATCAACGAATTCGCGCTTGCTCAGGCTTTCGGGGTAAGCCGCAGCCCTATCCGCGAGGCCTGTCGCAAGCTTGAACAGGCCGGCATGGTCGAGATCATCAAAAATCGAGGCATGTTCGTGTGCAGCATCGATTTGCAGCGCGCGATGGATATCTATGAAATCCGGGGTGCGCTGGCCGGACTGGCAGGCAAACTGATCGTCCAAAGGGCCACCGACGACGATATCGCTGCTTTACGCCTGATGGTCGAGCGTATGGATGTCACAGTCGAGTCGGGCGTTGTGGCCGAATATTATCGACAAAATATCGCTTTTCACAGCGCGCTCGTTCGGTGCACCGGTAATCAACGGCTGGTCGATATTTTTCTGGGTACCGATAAAGAGCTGCATCTATACCGGCACCGTAGTCTGGTTCAGGCATCGGGTGTAGCCATTTCCAACCACGAGCACCATGAAATTGTCGAGGCCCTCGCGGCGCGCGACGCAGCGGCGGCCAGCCTGGCCTTCACGCAGCATGTGCTGAACGGAAAAAGCCGTGCCATGGCGGCAGCCAGCGCGGGAGATGCAGACCCGGGCGATACACCCGCCGCATAAAAACGGTAGTGCGCTTCGCCCACTCAGGAGCCTCAGGGTGGGTACAATCCGACTATGAGCGAAGCGAATTTCCCCACCCCATTTGTGCATCTGCGCGTCCATTCCGAGTTTTCGGTGGTGGATGGCCTGGCCCGCATTCCCGACCTGGTAAAAAAAGCCGCCGAGTACGGGCAGCCGGCCATGGCGCTGACCGATCTTTCCAATCTGTTCGGTTTCATCAAGTTTTACAAGGCGGCCCGCAAAAACGGCATCAAACCCATAGCGGGTTGCGATGTCTGGCTGGAAAACGAACAAGACCGCGAAAAGCCATCACGATTGCTGCTGCTGGCCAGTAACCAGCAGGGTTATCTGGCTCTGTGCGAAATCCTGTCGCGCGCCTGGCTCGACAACCAATACAAGGCGCGCGCGGAAGTGCGGCGCGAGTGGCTGGTGGGGCGCGAAGGCCTGATCGTGATTTCCGGGGGCAGGGCGGGCGATGTCGGCCAGATGCTCGAGGCAGGCAAGCTGGACGAAGCAGCCGTTGTCGCCGCCAACTGGGCCAGGGCCTTTCCGGGCAGCTACTACATTGAATTGCAGCGCAGCGGACACGACGGCGACGAAGCCTATGTGCAGGCCGCCATGCGGCTTGCCGGCAAGCTGGGCTTGCCGGTCGTGGCGACTCATCCGGTGCAGTTTTTGCAGTCTGGCGATTTTCGCGCCCACGAGGCCCGGGTCTGTATTGCCGAAGGCGAACAGCTGGGCAATGCCCGGCGCGTGCGTCGCTTTACCCAAGAGCAGTATTTGCTTGATTCGCGCGAGATGGCGGAACGCTTCGCGGATGTGCCGTCGGCGTTGGCCAACTCGGTGGAAATCGCCAAGCGCTGCAACCTGACGCTGGAACTGGACAAGCCGCGCTTGCCCGACTTTCCTACGCCCGAGGGCATAACGCTGGATGACTACATGGTGCGCCTGGCCGAAGAGGGCCTGGAAAAGCGCATGGTTCAGCTCTTTCCCGACGAGGCCGAGCGGCAGGCCAACCATGCCCAATACCAGGAGCGCTTGCACTGGGAGTGCAAAACCATTATCGGCATGGGCTTCCCGGGCTACTTTCTTATCGTTGCCGATTTCATTAACTGGGGCAAGAACAACGGCGTGCCGGTGGGTCCGGGGCGCGGCTCGGGCGCGGGCTCATTGGTGGCCTATTCACTGGGTATTACCGACCTGGATCCCCTCCGCTACGACTTGCTGTTCGAGCGCTTTCTGAATCCCGAGCGGGTATCCATGCCCGACTTCGATATCGACTTTTGCCAGGACAACCGCGAACGCGTCATCGACTACGTCAAGCAAAAGTACGGCAAGGAAGCGGTCAGCCAGATCGCCACCTTCGGCACCCTGGGCGCCAAGGCGGTGGTGCGCGACGTGGGCCGGGTACTGGAAATGCCGTACTCCTTGTGCGACGGGCTGTCCAAGCTGATCCCCTTCAGTCCGGCCGACCCCTGGACGCTGGGGCGCGCACTGGAAGAAGAACCCACCTTCAAGGAGCGCTACGAGCAAGAAGAAGAAGTGCGTGCGCTGATCGACCTGGCGCGGCCGCTGGAAGGACTGACCCGTAATATCGGCATGCATGCCGGAGGCGTGCTTATCGCCCCGGGCAAGCTGACTGATTTTTGTCCCTTGTATTGCCAGCCAGGCACCGACAGCAACGCCGTGTCGCAATTCGACAAGGACGACGTCGAGGCGGCCGGACTGGTCAAGTTCGACTTTCTGGGCCTGCGCAACTTGACCATCCTGGATTGGGCCGTGCGCTATGTGCGCCAGTTCAACGAAGACAAGCGCGACTTCGATGTCATGGCACTGCCCCTGAACGATGCGCAAGCCTACAAGCTGCTTAGTGAAGGCAACACCACGGCAGTGTTCCAGCTTGAGTCGCGCGGCATGAAAGAGCTGCTCAAGAACCTGCGCCCCAACACCTTAGAAGATGTGATCGCCATGTTGGCGCTCTACCGCCCCGGCCCGTTGGAGTCGGGCATGGTGGTCGACTTCGTGAATCGCAAGCATGGCCGCGCTGAAGTCGATTATTTCCATAAGGACCTGGAGTCCGTGCTTAAAAGCACCTATGGCGTGATCGTGTATCAAGAGCAGGTGATGCTCATCTCGCAGATCATTGGCGGCTACACGCTGGGCGGAGCCGATTTGCTGCGCCGGGCCATGGGCAAGAAAAAAGCCGAAGAAATGGCCAAGCACCGAGCCATCTTCGAAAAGGGCGCGGTCGAAAAGGGCTACGACGCCAAGCTGGCCGTCAAGCTGTTCGACCTGATGGAAAAATTCGCCGGCTACGGCTTCAACAAAAGCCACTCGGCCGCCTATGCCCTGATCGCTTACCAAACGGCCTGGCTCAAGCATTATCACCCTGCCGAATTTCTGGCCGCCACCTTGTCGTCCGACATGGACGATACCGACAAGGTACAGATATTCTGGAAAGACGCGCTGGCCAACGGCGTCGAAGTCTTGCCGCCCGACGTCAATGCCTCGGCTTACCACTTCGAGCCGGTTCCGGATGCCTATTCCG
>DATCYE010000313.1:0-1671 GCA_036570485.1 Pusillimonas sp.
TCATGGCCTTGTGCAAGCAGGAGTTCTCGGCGACCCAGTTTGCCCTGCTCTCGGCGCTGTCGGCGGTAGGGCGCACCTATCTGGCCGGCCCCTTGACGCCTCCCTTGGTCGAATCAATAGTCTGGCCGGGCTTTTTTATGATTACCGTCCTGATTGCCTTGCCCGGCCTTATTTTGCTGCGTTTGCGCAAAGCCGAGATCGAAGGCCTGGATACGGTGTCCTGACATGCTGCTGGCTTTATACCTGATTGCCATTACGGCTGAAGCCATGACCGCCGCCCTGGCGGCGGGTCGTCGCGATATGGACTGGATAGGGGTCTGCATTATTGCCTGCGTGACGGCGCTGGGTGGTGGCACTTTACGCGATGTTGTGCTGGGTCACTACCCGGTAACCTGGGTGCTGCATCCGGAATATCTATGGATAACGGCGGGAGCCGCGCTGTTTACAGCGCTGATCGCGCCCGTTATGCGGCGCCTGCGCAGCCTTTTTCTATGGCTGGATGCCCTGGGTCTGGTGGTCTTTACCGTAATCGGCTGCCAGATTGCCTTGCGTATGCAGTTGCCCATTACAGTCGTGCTCATCAGCGGCATGATCACCGGCTGCGCCGGCGGCATGTTGCGCGACATTCTGTGCAACGACATTCCCTTGCTCCTGCGCAAGGAACTGTATGCCAGCGTATCGGTGCTGACGGGTGCCTTGTTCATCGGCACCCAACATCTGGACATGAATCTGAATGTCTCCATGGTGGCGTCGATGTCGGCCGGACTGGCCCTGCGCATGCTGGCCTTGCGCTTCAATTGGCAGATGCCCAAGTTCGTTTACCGCGACGAGTGGCGCTAAGCCGGCATACGGCGGACTTATAGCAAAAGTGTTGGTCGGGAAGTATTCAATTGACCTGTAGAGTTAATGTGAGCAATAATGCGGATCATTCTCAATAGCAATATATATCTGGATCCCTCATGGCGACACGTTCCCTCCTGCACGCGGCGATCATTGCCGCTTTCGCGGCCGCACCGGTTTATGCGCAAACAAACACAAGCGACGCGTCAGTAGAAACATTGGCTCCGGTTACGGTGCAGTCCAGCGCCGATGCGTCCGCCGAAGGCTTGTTGCCGGCCTATGCAGGCGGGCAGGTATCGCGTGGCGGGCGCACAGGCCTGCTGGGTAATCTGGACACCATGGACAGTCCGTTCAACGCCATGCAGTACACCAATCAATTGATCAAGGATCAGCAGGCAGCCAGCGTGGCGGACATTCTGCAGAATGATCCGGGCGTACGCAATGCTCGCGGGTTTGGCAATTTCCAACAGGTATATATGGTTCGGGGCTTCCCGCTGTTTTCGGACGATATTACCTACAACGGTCTATACGGCTTGTTGCCGCGCCAGTATCTGGCCAGCGAATTCATCGAGCGCCTGGATGTGTTCCGTGGAGCGAATGCGTTTTTGAATGGCGCGGCGCCGGGTAATTCGGGCATGGGCGGTTCGATCAATGTGGTTCCCAAACGGGCGCCGAACGAACCGTTGTCTGAAGTGACGCTGGGCTGGGAAAGCGGCAACCAGGGTTATGCGGCGGTCGACCTGGCACGGCGTTTTGGACCGGACGACAGCACCGGTATCCGCTTGAATGCGGTGCGTCGCGATGGCGGCACGGCCGTGGACGACGAGAAGC
>DATCYE010000314.1:0-3365 GCA_036570485.1 Pusillimonas sp.
CTAGAAGATCCCAAAAGCACTGCGGCGATGGCTGCAAGCGTACCCGACTACGTGCTTGCCATCGCCCCTTATCAAGCGGGCAAGCCCATTGATGAACTGGCGCGCGAATTCAAACTGGATCCGGCCAGTATCGTCAAGCTGGCCTCGAACGAAAACCCGCTGGGCTTGCCACAGTCGGCGCAGCAGGCCATGGCTCAAGTCATAAGCGGCTTGGGCCGTTACCCCGATCCCAACGGTTTCGAACTGAAGGCTGCGTTATCCGCGCGCTACGGCGTGCCGGCCGCCTGGATCACGCTGGGTAATGGCTCGAACGATTTGCTGGAGCTGGCCTCGCTGGCTCTGCTGGCGCCGGGCGCGGCCGCCGTGTATTCACAGCATGCGTTTGCCGTGTACCGGCTGGCGACACAGGCTCGCGGAGCACGCCACATTATGGTGCCCGCGCGTGACTATGGACACGACCTGGATGCCATGTTCCAGGCCATAGACCAGGACACCAAGCTGGTCTTTATCGCCAATCCTAATAATCCGACTGGAACATTCCTGTCCGCCGCTCAAATAGAGGCCTTCCTGGCGCAGGTACACAAGCGCTGGGGCACCGCCGTTACGGTATTGCTCGACGAAGCCTACAACGAATACCTGGATCCGCACTTGCGCTTCGATAGCGCGCGCTGGGTCGAGGAATATTCCAATTTGATTGTTTCACGCACGTTTTCGAAAGCCTATGGCTTGGCCGGTTTGCGGGTGGGTTTTGCCATTGCCCAAGCCGGGCTGACCGATGTGCTTAACCGCGTGCGCCAGCCATTCAATGTCAACAGCCTGGCACAGGTTGCCGCAATTGCGGCGCTGGCCGATGCGGACTTCCTTCAGCAGTCCTACGAGTTGAATAAGGCGGGCAAAGAGACTCTGGTCCAGGGATTTAAGAAGTTGGGCCTGGATTACGTTCCCAGCTACGGCAATTTCGTGCTGGTGCGCGTGGGCGATGCCGCTCGCATTAATCTGGAGCTGCTTAAGCAGGGAGTCATCGTCCGCCCTGTAATAGGCGATGGCCTGCCGGAGTGGTTGCGTATTTCAATAGGTCTGCCTGAAGAAAACGCTCGTTTCCTGGATGCACTGACGGCCATCCTCGGGTCGCCATGATAGGCCCCCGCGCCTCTTCGGTGCCAGGGCAGCCGTGGTTGCCGGTATTGGCTGTCGTGGGTGTGGGGCTAATCGGAGGCTCGTTCGCGGCCGCGCTGCGCCAGGCCGGTGTCGTCGGCCGGATCTTGGGTGTAGGGCGCCACGCGGCATCGCTGGCCCAGGCATGCAAGCTGGGTCTGATCGACGAAGCCGTCACTTTGCAACAAGCCGCTGCACAGGCCGATTTGATTTTCCTGGCAATGCCTGTCGGCGCCACAGGGGCCGTGCTGTCCGAACTGAAGCCTTTGCTGCGCCCTGAAACCTTGATTACCGACGCGGGCAGCACCAAGGTCGATGTGGTGGCCGCTGCGCGCTCGGCCCTAGGCGATTGCATTGGACAGTTCATTCCGGGCCACCCCATAGCCGGCGCCGAAAAAGTCGGCCCCGAAGCGGCCGATGCCTCTTTGTACCAGGGGCGCACGGTAGTGTTGACGCCCCTTGAGGAAAACGCCGGTGCTGCGAAAACCTATGTGACCCGCGCATGGGAAAGCTGTGGCGCCAGGGTGCTAAGCATGGAGCCGGACATCCACGATACTGTGTTGGCCTCGGTCAGCCATGTTCCCCATTTTCTATCGTCGGTCTTCATGTGGCAGGTGGCCACGGCGCAGGACTCCGATCTGCGCATGGCGCTTGCTGGCTCCGGGTTTCGCGATTTCACGCGCATTGCAGCGGGTTCCGCCGAGGTCTGGCGAGATATATTCCTTAGCAACCGGCCGGCTGTGCTGGCCGAGTTGCAAGAAGTCAAAGCTGCCTTGTTGCGGGCCGAGCAGGCTCTGGAAGAGGCCGATGGCGACAAGCTTCAGGATTTTCTAGAACGTGCGGCGCTGGCGCGCCGCTTTTGGGGTAGCAGGAGCGGTTTGTCATGACGATGAGTCCCAGTTTATGTTTGCAGCCGGTTCGCGCCGCATCGGGTCAACTGAGATTGCCAGGATCCAAAAGCATTTCCAACCGGGTACTGTTGCTGGCGGCGCTGGCCGACGGCACGACGCAGTTGGAAGGGCTGCTCGATTCCGATGACACGCGGGTCATGCTGGCCGCCCTGAGCCAGTTGGGCGTGCAGATCGAGCTGGACGGGACGGACAAGGCTCAAATTCAGGGTGCTTGCCCCTTTCCGACGCAGAGCGGGGAGTTTTTCCTGGGCAATGCGGGTACCGCCTTTCGTCCTTTGACTGCCGCTTTGGCGGTGATGGGCGGCGATTATCAGCTGTCCGGCGTTCCCCGGATGCACGAGCGGCCCATAGGCGACCTGGTCGATGCGCTGCTTGTTCTGGGTGCCGATATCCGTTATTTGGGTAATCCGAATTATCCGCCGTTGGCGATAGGTCGGGGCGACATCCGTTCGGATAAGCCTATCGGCGTCAAGGGGTCGGTATCCAGCCAGTTTTTGACCGCCTTGCTTATGGCGGCGCCCATCCATGCGTCGCGGGCATCGGCTGATGTAACGATAGAGGTCGACGGCGAGCTCATTTCCAAGCCCTATATATCCATCACCCTGAATCTGATGGCCCGGTTCGGCGTACAGGTCCGGCAGGAAGGGTGGCAGCGTTTTGTCATCCCCGCCGAATCGCGCTATACCTCGCCAGGACGTATAGCCATCGAGGGCGATGCTTCGACGGCGTCTTATTTCATGGCTTTGGGCGCGATAGGCGGCGGGCCCATCCATATACTGGGAGCGGGCTCGGACAGCATGCAGGGCGATATGGCCTTCGCCGATGTTGTTCAGGAAATGGGTGCCACGGTTGTGCGCCACGCCGACTCCATCGAGGTCAGCGGCCCGCGCGTGGCCCAGGGCGAAACGCTGCGCGCTTTCGATCGCGATTTCAATCTGATTCCCGATGCGGCCATGACCGCCGCCGCCATGGCGATGTTTGCCGATGGCCCTTGCATGCTGCGTAATATCGGCAGCTGGCGCGTCAAGGAAACCGACCGCATTCATGCCATGCATACCGAGTTGGAAAAGCTGGGCGCAAAGGTTGAGTCCGGCCCCGATTGGTTAAGGGTCGAACCCATACCGTCGTCCGGGTGGCAGTCGGCATCGATAGAAACCTACGACGATCACCGCATGGCCATGTGTTTCTCGTTGGCGGCCTTCGGCCCTGTGCCGGTAACCATTCTGGATCCTGATTGCGTCAGCAAGACATTTCCTGATTATTTTTCCGTATTTCGCGAACTGGTGCGAGCATGACAGC
>DATCYE010000315.1:0-4185 GCA_036570485.1 Pusillimonas sp.
CTAAGCGGGCTAAGAAGCGGCTGCCCCGGTTTCTGGCCTTACTTCGACAGTTCGCCCACAGTCCAGCCAAGGCCTTGGCCGCCACCCTCACGTCGTGGTTGGAACCGATTGTAGGCATGTGGCGCTTTTCTAAATCCAATGGCATCACCGAAGGCTTCCATACTAAAATGGAAATGCTCTCACGCAGAGCGTATGGGTTCAGGAATTTTGAGAATTACCGCATGCGGGTCTTGGCTCAATGCGGGTGGAACGGGGTGATTGACCGTGTTTAGTGAATGCCGCATCCCCCGATTTGAACTGCACCCCAAAAGTTGGACACCCATCCAACCTTCGGGTTTCCACTCGCTCCAAATGTCCAACTAATTGGGGTGCAGTTCAATTACGGGGTAGAGCCCGAATTTTGAGCTCAGTCAGGAATCCCATTGGAGTCCCCCCCAAGAAAAAAATGAAGGTACAACCAGTCTAGGGGACTTCCAGGGGGGCGCGCAACGTTGGGATTTGGTGGGACTTGATGGAACCTCATGGGTTAGGTTTCTGGCCTAACGCCATGATTTTCTTGATAATTTTGTGCGGCTTGAACCTGTCTGGAACAAGCCGTTGGTGCCCGGGGCCGGAATCGAACCGGCACGCCTTGCGGCGGGGGATTTTGAGTCCCCTGCGTCTACCAATTTCACCACCCGGGCTTCGCATGGAGCGCCCCGCAAGAACAGCGGAACGTGGCAGAAAAACGCAATTATACGCACACTTGCCGTCCTATGCACACGGTCAGCGGCGCTTCTACCGGGCTAATCGCGCCTCTCCACTATCTACTTTCTCTTCCGCCACATCCCCGTCAGCCCCGCACCGATAATCAGCGCCATTCCTATATAACTGATCTTGTCAGGCAATTGACCCCATATCAGCCAGCCCCAAAAGGTGGCCCATAGCAGGCCGGAGTAGTCGAAGGGGGCTACGGTCGATGCCGGGGCCAGGCGAAAGCTTTGGGAAATCAGGCTGATGCCCAGGGTACTGAATATGCCCACGGCCAGCATGGTCAGCCAGTCGGCCGGGGCCACGGGTTGCCAGATCCAGGGCAGGGTGATGGCGCACAGCAGGGCCTGGGGCAGTACGGAATAGAACATCAGCGCGGGGAAACTGTGGCTCGGGTCCATGCGTCGGGTGCTGACCATCATGGTGGCGTAGCTGATGGCGGTAAGCAAAGGCAATAACGATGCGACCTGGAAGGCGCTGCCGCCGGGGCGGGCAATGATCAGCACGCCGGTAAAGCCCAGTACGACGGCTGTGATTCGCTGGCCGTCCAGCGCTTCCTTGAGCACCAGGGTCGACAGCAGCACGACGAATACGGGCGCGGCGTAGGCGATGGATGTGGCGGCGGCCAGGGGCAGGTAGACCAGCCCAAGGTAGAAGGTGCAGGCGCCTATGACGTTTAGCACCCCGCGCCAGGCGTGCAGGCCGGGTTGCGAGGTGCGCAGGGTGCGCCGGCCACCCAGCAGCAGGGCCAGGGCGGTGACCAGGGGCAGGGCGATGGCGGCGCGCAGGAACAGGATCTGCAGTACGGGGTAGCGGCCGCCCAGTGATTTGACCGATGCATCGCTAAGGCTTAGGCACAGCACGCCCAGCAGCATGCAGGCGATGCCGGCATTGGCGTGCAGGCGTTCCCTTGATTTTTTGGCGAGCGTCCCCATATTCCCATTTACCGCCCCCGGTACGGGGCCTTGTACTTGTTAAGTCATTCTTTTTAAATCGAAAACAGAAATCTACCATGAGCGAATCCGATACGACCGCCCACGCATCCGAAACCCTGGGTTTTCAGGCTGAAGTAAAGCAATTGTTTCATCTTATGGTGCATTCCTTGTATAGCAACAAGGAAATATTTTTGCGCGAACTGGTCTCCAATGCGTCCGACGCCTGCGACAAGCTGCGTTTCCAGGCCATCGACCAGCCCGATTTACTGCAGGGCGATACCGATTTGCGTATACGGGTCGATTTCGACGCGGACAAGCGCACCATTACCATTTCCGACAATGGCGTCGGCATGTCGCGCGACGAGGCTGTTGCCAACCTGGGTACGATTGCGCGTTCGGGCACCAAGGAATTTTTCTCGCAACTGACGGGCGACAAGCAGAAGGACGCCCAGCTTATCGGGCAGTTCGGCGTGGGCTTCTATTCGTCGTTCATCGTGGCCGAAAAAGTATCCGTGCTTAGCCGGCGTGCCGACGCGGCCGAGACCGATGCGGTGCTGTGGGAGTCCGACGGGCAGGGCGAGTTTTCCATTGTGCAGGTCGAAAAAGCCGATCGCGGCACGTCGGTAACGCTGTATCTGCGCCAGGACGAGGACGAATTTCTTAATGGCTGGAAGCTGCGCGAGGTGCTGCGCCGTTATTCCGACCATATTTCCCTGCCCATCCAGATGCTCAAGGAAGAATGGGACAGCGAGAAGTCCGAGCAGGTCAAGAAAAACGAATGGGAAACCGTCAATCAGGCCAATGCGCTGTGGACGCGCGCCAAGTCGGACATTACCGACGAGCAGTACCAGGAGTTCTACAAGCATATTGCCCACGACTACGACAACCCCTTGGCGTGGACGCATAACCGGGTGGAAGGCCGCAGCGAATATACGCAGTTGCTGTATATCCCCAAGCACGCACCCATGGATCTCTGGGACCGCGAGGGGCGCCGCGGCGTGAAGCTGTACGTCAAGCGCGTGTTCATCATGGACGACGCCGAACAGTTGCTGCCGACGTATCTGCGCTTTGTGCGCGGCGTGATCGATTCGGCCGACCTTCCGCTGAACGTGTCGCGCGAAATTCTGCAGGAAAGCCGCGACGTGCGGGTGATTCGCGAAGGCTCGGCCAAGCGCATCCTGTCGCTGCTGGAAGACATGGCCGAGAACAAGGCCGAACAGTACGCGGAATTCTGGGAGCAGTTCGGCCAGGTGCTCAAGGAAGGCGCGGGCGAAGATACGGCCAACCGCGAACGCATTGCCAAGCTGCTGCGTTTTGCGTCCACCCGCAACGATTCCGCCGCGCAGTCGGTGTCGTTGGCCGATTATCTGGGCGCCATGAAGGAAGGCCAGGACAAAATCTATTATGTCAGCGCCGATTCGTACGCGGCCGCCAGCAACAGCCCGCATCTGGAAATCTTCCGCAAGAAGGGCCTGGAAGTTCTGCTGCTGTCGGACCGGGTCGACGAATGGATGCTGTCGTACCTGCGTGAATTCGAAGGCAAATCGCTGGTGTCGATCGCCAAGGGCGGCCTGGACCTGGACCAACTGGCCGACGAAGATGAAAAGAAACACCAGACCGAGGTGGCCGAATCGTTCAAGCCGCTGGTCGAGCGCCTGAAGGCGTCGCTGGGCGAGAAGGTCAAGGATGTACGCGTTACCCTGCGCCTGGTGGACTCGCCCGCGTGCGTGGTGGTCGACGAAAACGAATTAAGCCCGCATCTGCTGCGCATGTTGCAGGCCGCCGGCCAGAACGCGCCCGAGGTCAAGCCGATTCTGGAAATCAACCCCGAACACGCCTTGATCACCCGCGCGCAGGATGCCGCCGAGGCCGATTTCGGCGAATGGGCACTGCTGCTGCTGGATCAGGCGATGTTGGCCGAAGGGGCTCAATTGCCCGATCCGGCCTCGTTTGTAAAGCGCATGAATCGCCTGCTGCTGGGCGTTTGATCTGGGCGCCCGGTGCCGCAATGCGCTGTCTGGCGCGTTATGGTCCGGGCAACAGGCGCCGGGGCCAGCCCGCTTCGCGTGCGAAGCGGGCCCAGTCGAAAGCGGGCCCCGGGTCGGTTTTGCGTTTGGGCGCAATATGCTCGTGACCGCGTACGGCGCGTAGCGGATAGCGTGTGCGCAAGACATGGCTAAGCTGACTTAGCGCTTGGTATTGCATATCGGTGTAAGGCGTGGTGTCGGTGCCTTCAAGCTCTATCCCGATCGAGAAATCGTTGCAGCGCTCGCGTCCGTCGAAGGTCGACACGCCGGCATGCCATGCCCGCTGGGCCGTGGCCACTAGTTGCACGATCCGGCCCCCGCGGCGCACGAAAAAATGCGCCGATACCGTCATCCCCTTGAGGCGTTCGAGCCATGGGTGCGAGGCGTAGTCCAGCCGGTTAAGAAAGAAATCCACGACTTGGGGGCCGCCGAACAGGCCCGGCGGCAGGCTTATATTGTGTATGACCAGCAGG
>DATCYE010000316.1:0-5252 GCA_036570485.1 Pusillimonas sp.
CGTAGCTGCCGCCATAAACAGCCACCCGGGCGGGATCTGCAATACCCTGCGAAATCAGCCAATTCACGCCATCGGTGATGTCGTCCTGCATGCGCAGTCCCCATTGGCCGAAACTAGCTTCCCAAAATTTGCGGCCGTAGCCTGTAGACCCACGATAATTCATCTGCAGCACGCAGTAGCCCCGGTTAGCCAGAAACTGGGCTTCAGGATTGAAGCCCCATCCGTCCCGCGTCCAGGGTCCGCCGTGCGGATTGACAATGCAAGGCAGGCCCTGGGCCGGTCGGCCCAGCGGCAGGGTCAGATAGCCGTGTATGGTCAGACCGTCGCGCGATACGTACTGTATGGGTTGGACCGGCGCCATATCGCCCTCGGCCAGCAAGGGATTTATATCTGCCAGCTTGTCCAGCGTGTCGCTGGCGTCGTCGTAAATGTAGCGGCTGCCCGGCGTGCGATCATTATGGGCGGCAATGATGAATTTGCTTTCGTCGCGTGTACCGCTCTGGAACGAGATATCGTATCCGGGCAACTTGGCCTTGACCCGTGCATAGCGCTGCGCGCTGGTTTCATCGAAGAAATGGTATTGGGTTTTGTCGGTCTGGTAGACCGCTACGGCCAGGACTTTGCGCAGGCGCGAATAGGCTGCGCCGTCCAGGTCATAGCCGTCGACCTGAAAGATGACGTTTTCATTATCTGGTTCGGCCGGGTCGATGGATACCAGGGCCAGGCAGTCGCGGCCCCGATTGCTACGTGCGTAGAAACCGTGATTATCGAAATCAAAGAATTCAGGGCTGACGACGGTCCGAAAATCGGTCGTGATGATAGGACGGAATTCTTCTGTCTCGGTGTCGCGATACAGCACAGTGGTATGCAGACCGTCGCTGGCCATGCCGGCGCGCACATGTCCTAGGTGATCGGTTTGCCATCCCACGATGTTTCCGGGGTTTTCGGCCACCAGCGTGAGTTGGCCCGTGCGGATGTTGGCACGATATACATCGAAGACTTCCGGGTTGCGGCCATTGTGGCTGATCAGGACGTGATCGGGGTCGTCGGGCAGGTCGTCTTGTATGCCGGCGCGCACCCCGGGGAAGGGGGTGAGGTCGGTCAGAACACCCGTGTGGGCGTTTACTGCCAGCACATGGAAGTTTTCGTCACCGTTGAAGTCCTTTTCGTAAATGACGGTATCCGACCCCTTCCAGAAAAACTGGGCGATGTCTCTTTCGGTCTCGTGGGTCAGGCGGCGCGCGGGTCCGACAGCTTGGCTGCCTTGCAAGGCCTGCACGAATACATTCATGCGGGCGGGCCCGCCCTGTGGGCTTGCCGGCTCCATGAAGCCCAGTGCGGCACCTTCGTCGGACAGGCGAAAAAATCCTCGGTCCGGATTGCGGAAGAAATCCTGAACAGCGTACGTTCTGCTGGGCATGGGTGTAAGCATCCTTAGGCGCAGCATGCTGCGCCTGCTTGAGAAAAGACAGAATCCCATTACTATATCGGATTACCGCGCGTGCGTAGCGCTCACCGAAACACAAGGATTTTTCATGGCAGACCAGCCTTTGCAGGTGGTGTTCCTGGATCGGGACACCATTTCCCCGCAAACCTCATTGCGTCAGTTGTCGTTTGAACACACGCTGACGGTCTATGGCCGAACTAGCCGTGATCAGGTGGCGGAACGCATCGCCGATGCCGATATCGTCATCACCAATAAAGTTGCCCTGCGCCAGGAAGCACTTGAGCAGGCCGGCCGACTGAAGATTGTGGCGGTTGCCGCCACCGGTACCGACAACGTCGACCTGGCCACCTGCGCCCGGCAAGGCATAACGGTGTCGAACATTCGCGGCTACGCGGTCAACACCGTGCCCGAACATACCTTCGCGCTGATCTTTGCTTTGCGCCGCAGCATCGTCGCTTATCGCGAATCGGTCAAAGCGGGGCGGTGGCACGCTGCGCAGCAGTTCTGCTATTTTGATTATCCCATCAAAGATTTGGCGGGCTCTACCTTGGGCATCGTCGGCGAGGGCGCGTTGGGGCAGTCCGTGGCCAGTATCGGCAGGGCGCTGGGCATGCGCGTAACTTTCGCGGCCCGCAAGGGCGGTGCCAAGCAGGGCAGCCTTTATACGCCATTCGAACAGATGCTTGCGCAAAGCGATGTCATTACCTTGCATTGCCCGCTTAACGACCAGACACGCGATCTGATCGGGGCGCCCGAATTCGCCCTAATGAAGCGTAAGCCCTTATTGATCAATACGGCGCGCGGCGGCTTGGTTAACGATGCGGCACTGGTCGATGCAATGCGCTCGGGGCAACTGGGCGGCGCGGGCTTTGACGTGACCACGCCCGAGCCTCCCCCAAACGACCATCCGCTGGTGCAGTTGCTGGACTTGCCTAATTTCATTTTGACGCCGCATGTGGGATGGGCCAGCGAAGAAGCAATCCAGGGCTTGGCCGACCAGCTTATTGACAATATCGAAGCCTTCCACCGTGGCGCTCCGCGCAATGTGGTGGGCGGCTAAGTTTATTTTTCCGATTCCAGTTTTCATCAAGGTTTACCCATTATGCGTGTTGTGATTGCCCCCGACTCTTTCAAGGAAAGTCTAAGTGCAGCAGCCGTGGCGCAAGCCATCGAGGCGGGTGTGCGCGATGTTCTTGCGCAAGCCGACACCGTTTGCGTACCCATGGCCGATGGCGGCGAAGGCTCGCTGGACGCGGTGCTGGCGGCAACCTCAGGTCAGCGGCGTGGCGTCCAGGCGCTTAATGCGAACGGCGATCCATGCGATGCGAGTTGGGGTTGGTTGGGTGACGGTAAGGCCTTCATTGAAATGGCCGCAGCCGCCGGCCTTGAGCAGATTCCGCCTCAAGAGCGCAAACCCTTGCAGGCAAGCAGCTATGGCGTTGGGCAGCTTATCAAAGATGCGCTGGACGCCGGTGCCAGGCATATTGTGCTGGGTTTGGGCGGCAGCGCCACCAACGACGCCGGCGCCGGCCTGTTGCAGGCGCTGGGTGTGCGTTTGCTCGACAAGCAGGGCAATGAGCTGCCTGCGGGTGGAGCAGCCTTGGCCATGCTCGAACGCTTGTCGCTGGATGATGTCGATCCGCGCTTGCACGAAGTCGAATTCGAAATCGCGGTTGACGTCGACAACCCTTTATGCGGCCAGCGTGGCGCCTCGGCTATATTCGGCCCGCAAAAGGGGGCTTCGGCTGATGATGTGGCCGTGCTCGATGCCGCCATCGCACATTTCGCCGATGTTTGTGCTCGCCATTTCCATAAAGACGAACGCGATGTACCGGGCATGGGTGCGGCGGGCGGCCTGGGCTTTGCAATCAAAACATGCTTTAACGCCCGCTTCAGGCCGGGTGTGGAATTGGTTGCCGAGCTTTCGGGGCTTGCAGACGCAATGCAGGGGGCCGATCTGGTGTTTACGGGCGAAGGCCGCATTGATGCCCAAACCTTGCTGGGCAAGACGCCCGCCGGGGTGGCGCGTTATGCACAGCGGCAGGCTATACCGGTTATTGCGATTGCCGGCTCATTGGGCGAAGGCTACGAAGCTTTGTACGAAGCAGGCATCACTGCGGCATTCAGCCTGGCGCCCGGGCCCGTCACCCTGGAGCACGCTTGCCAGAACGCCCAGGCCTATCTGCGCCAACGTGCGGGCGATTGCATGCGCGTATGGTTGGCGGGGCAGGCCCGCAGGCCTTGACCGCCATGGCAAGCGCTCCCGATTTTTCCCTTAAGGGCAAGTTGGCCCTGATTACCGGCTCCACGCAGGGTTTGGGCCTGGCCATTGCCGGGGCCTATGCCGCCAGCGGAGCCGGGGTCATCGTCAATGGCCGACGAGCCCACCGGGTGGACACTACCGTAGCCGGGCTGCGTACCCAGGGGCATGTCGCTCATCCATTTGTCTACGACATCGGTAATGTGGTCGGACAGGAGCAGGCCTATCAGGCGCTGTGCCAGCAGGTCGGTACGCCCGATATCGTGGTTCACAATGTTGGGATACGAATCAGGAAGTCCCTGGCCGAAGCCACGCTTGAAGACATCCTGGAACTGATCAATATCGACCTGATTGCGGCGCTGCATCTGTCCAAGCTGGCGGCTGCCGCCATGCTGACTGCGAAGCGGCCCGGACGCTTTATCACGGTGACTTCGATTGCAGGCGAACTGGCCCGGCCTGGCGATGCCATTTACCCGATAGCCAAGCAAGGTCTGGCGGGCATGGTACGCGCTTTGGCGGTCGAGTACGGCGGACAGGGTATTACCAGCAATGGCATTGCGCCGGGCACTTTTGCCACCGAAACCAATGCCGAGCTGGCCAGCGACCCCATCAAGGGCCCCATCGTTGTGGGGCGCAATCCCATGGCGCGCTGGGCCAACCCCGACGAAATTACCGGTGCCGCCGTCTTCCTGGCATCCCCGTCCGCCTCGTACGTGAACGGTCATATCCTGGTGGTGGACGGCGGATTTTCGGTCACGTTCTAAAACGATTATTGCGTCTTGGCTTTCAGCCTTGACCGGGCTTGGCCCGTAGTCCTGTTTTCAGGTGTTCCACGAAAGCGCGCACAGCGCGCGGTACATAGGCGCTATAAGGGCGGATCGCATAGATGGCGTCGCCGAAGACTCCCACCGGTTTCCAGGCAGGCAATACATGCACCAGCCTGCCCGCATCAACATCTTCCTGAGCGGTGAAATCGGGCAGCAGGGCTATGCCCTGGCCCGCCAGTACGACTTCACGCAGGGCTTCACTGTTGTTGGCGCAAAAGTTGCCGCGCACGGCCACGCTTTGACGTTCGCCTTCGCGCCTGGCGGGCGCGAAGCTCCAGGCGGGAGAGGCTGCCGAGCGTAGGTAATACAGGCAATTGTGATGGCTCAGGTCGCCCGGAGCTTTAGGTGTGCCGTATTCGGCCAGATAGCTCGGTGCGGCAACCAGCAAAGTGGAAGAGGGCCGTAACAGCCATGCCACATGGGTTTCGGGAACGCTACCGGCGTGTCGAATGGCCAGGTCAAAACCTTCTTGCGCAAGGGAACTTAGGTGATCCGACAGTTCGATTTCAATTCGTACCTTAGGGCAAGCTTGTAGAAAGGAAGCGATCAGCGGAATGATTTTCTGCCGGCCCAGAGCCACCGGCACGGTGACGCGCACGACGCCCCTGGGAACCTCGGCCAGGTCAAGTATGCTGTCGAAACCCTGTTCGATGGTATGAAAGGCCTGCCGCGTGCCATCCACCAGTGCCTGGCCCGCTTCGGTCAGGCGCACACTGCG
>DATCYE010000317.1:0-4880 GCA_036570485.1 Pusillimonas sp.
CGCTGGTGATGCGCGCCGATAAAATCGGCGCTGAAACAATGCTGTCGCAAATCGTGGCGATGGTCGCGCAGGCCCAACGCTCCAAGGCCCCCATGCAGCGCATGGCTGACTCGATTGCCGGCTATTTCGCCGTGGCCGTCGTGGGAGCGGCTATTGTCACATTCTTTGCCTGGGGATTTTTTGGTGGCACGCAAGGCTGGGTCTACGGCTTGATCAATGCCGTGGCGGTGTTGATCATAGCCTGCCCCTGCGCCCTGGGCCTGGCGACCCCCATGACGATCATGGTGGCCACGGGCAGGGCGGCCACGCAGGGCATCTTATTCAAAGACGCCGCAGCCATCGAGAATTTTCATAAGATCGATACCCTGATCGTCGATAAAACCGGCACACTGACCGAAGGCCGCCCGCGCTTTGATCAATTAATAGTAGCCTCTGGTTTCACCGGACAAGATGTCCTGTCGTACGCGGCCAGCCTGGATCAAGGCAGCGAACACCCCCTGGCGCAAGCCATTGTTCAAAAGGCCAGGGACCAGGGACTATCGTTATCCCCGGTTGAACACTTCGATTCGGTCACCGGCATGGGCGTCCAAGGACAGGTGGCGGGAAAACAGCTGTTTCTGGGCAACACCTTGCTGATGAGCCGTGCGAAAGCGGATATCTCCGAGCTGAAGCCACGAGCCGAATCGCTGCGCGCTGAAGGCGCGAGTGTGATGTACTTGGCCGTTGACGGCACTTTGGCCGGAATCTTATCCGTCACCGATCCCATCAAGGAATCAACGGTGCAAGCGCTTGAAACGCTGCATCACCTGGGTATCCAGACCACCATGGCGACGGGCGATGCGATCACGACAGCGCGGGCCGTCGGTAAAAAGCTGGGCATCGACACCGTGCACGGGGAAGTGACGCCGGCCGATAAATATGCCTTGGTGGAGCAATATCAGCGCGAAGGCAAGATTGTCGCCATGGCGGGCGACGGCATCAATGACGCCCCCGCCTTGGCGAAAGCCGATATCGGCGTGGCGATGGGCACTGGCACCGATGTGGCCATGAGCAGCGCATCGGTCACCCTGGTCAAGGGCGACCTGCGCAGTATAGGACAGGCCCGGCTTTTGTCTGACCTGACGATCAAGAACATGAAGCAAAACCTGGGCTTCGCCTTCCTTTACAACGCGTGCGGAATTCCCATCGCCGCCGGCGTCCTGTACCCATGGACCGGCTGGTTGTTGTCGCCGCTGATCGCGGCGCTGGCCATGAGCCTGAGTTCGGTGTCGGTAATTTCCAATGCCTTGCGGCTGCGAACAATGAAATAAACCGCCTGCACTCAAGGCTTGTACTAAATCCATGTTCAACGTGTCGCAAATCATGGGGATATTTTTTCCATCCTGATACCAAGGAGAATTTTTCATGAAATTGTGCCGCCGCCAATTCTTGCTAACGTCTGCCGCCGCCACGGCTGCGGCCTTCACGAGTTATCCATCCTTGGCCTTCGGTGATTCGAAAACAAACGTCAACGGGAAGGTAAAAGGCACACCGCACCGACTCCTGGTTGAAAAGCGTTCGTTTGAAGTTAACGGTCGTGCGGCCATGATGTTCCGGCTTCAACAGCCAAACGGAATGCGCGGCCTGGTTCTTAATCCGGGCGAGCGCTTTCTGGTTAACCTGGAGGATCACATGGACGAGGCCACCATCGTCCATTGGCATGGGCAGACACCGCCAGCCGACCAGGATGGCGTGGGTCAGTTCGGCATTCCACTGCTTCAACCCGGCGAGCGGCGTGCCTATGATTTCGCCGCGCGCCCTGGCACGTACTGGATGCACTCGCATCAGGGCTTTCAACACCAGAAAATGCTGTCGGCTCCGTTAATCGTACGCACGACCGATGACGTGCGCGCAGACGCCGAGGAAGTGACGATATTTCTGGAGGATTTCTTGTTTCGCGACCCAACCGAAGTATTTGCAGAGTTGCAAAAGGGCGAAACTGGGCATCACGGTGCCATGACGGGTGGCATGGCAGGCATGATGCCGAATGGGGGCATGGTTGGGGTAAAAATGATGCCGGGCACACAGGGTAAGCCCGACATGAAGATGGATCTGAACGATATCGAGTTCGACGCTTATCTCGCCAACAACCGCACCCTCGACGATCCAGAAATCATCCGGGTTGCCGCAGGCGGGAAAATTCGCTTGCGGGTTATCAATGGCGCCGCTTCGACCAATTTTCATATCGATCTTGGGTCATTGCAAGGCACGGTTGCGGCGGTCGACGGCAATTTGGTAAAGCCATTGACAGGCCACCGCTTTGGTTTGGCCATGGCCCAACGTATCGACATTTTGGTCGGTCTGCCGAAAAACGCCGGCGCTTGGCCAATCCTGGCAATGCGGGAAGGAGCTAGGCAGCAAACAGGTATTATCCTGGCCACTGCCAGTGCGCACGTCGGCAAGCTGGCGAACATGGCGGACACCATGGCCGGCCCCCTGAACTTCGACTTGGAAAGGCGATTATCCGCGCTCACCCCATTGGAGCCACGTCCCGCCGATACCCATTCCACGTTGAAGCTGACCGGTTCGATGCAATCATATACCTGGGGCATCAACGGAAAAGGCTGGGCCAACCGGGATACCGTGAAGATCAGGAAAGGACAGCGCGTATTGATCACTTTCCAGAATAAGACGATGATGTCGCACCCCATGCACTTGCACGGCCACGCTTTCCAAGTTGTCGCGCTCAACGGCAAAGCATTCGCGGGGCCGATACGCGATACCGTGCTTGTGCCACCAATGGCAAAGGTCACAATCGCCTTCGACGCGGATAATCCAGGTCGATGGCTATTGCATTGTCACAATACGTACCATATGGCGGCGGGCATGATCACCGAAGTGGCTTACGTTTGACGATGAGCAGTCCATCAGGTGGGCTTTATCCTCGCTTGACAAACTATGTGTTACCGAGCAGAAACGACGGTGATACCCGGGGTCGTCGGCTTCCGCCCCGAACTTTCTGCTCAGAAGCTCGCAAATACCTTTGGTGTGTTGCCCGAGCCCAGCGTATACACATCGAGCGAGCCAGCTTTCTTACCCGGCATGCCCGGCGCCCCCACTGGCATGCCAGGCAGCGACAGACCCCGGACGGCGAGATGCTCGGAGAGCATCCGCTTGATGTACTTCGCCGGTACCAGGCCTTCCACCACGTAGCCCTCAATGAGCGCCGTGTGGCAGCCCGCCAGATTGGTCGGGATGCGGTATTTCTCTTTGATCGAGGCAAGATCATTTGTGTTGATCTTCAGCACAGTGAAGCCGTTGGCCTCAAGGTACTGGGCCCATCGGTCGCAACAGCCGCAGTCGGGATTTTTGTACATCTTGACCGGAATGCCCGCAGCCAGTACCGAGAGCGGGAAGCTAAGCGCCAAGCTTAGGGCCAATTTCTTCAAAGTTCGCATGGTAATCATCCTGTTGAGAAAATCGCTGGAACATCAATTAAAAAGTTGCGCCACAAGGCGGTGGTTGGGTTGGTACGGAAGTGCTGTCAGGGGCTAGCGTCATGCCCGGCTCTCTGCTACGGGGATCGTCGCGGGCGCCAGGCAGATACCCTGATTGTTGCAGGCCTGGACGCGCATCACGACGCGATCACCTTTTTCGATGGCAAGCCGATGTACAGGGATACGCGCACCGTCTTCGTAGACCAGAATGTCGGTGCCATCGATCGTGATACCGCTGCGCTGGCCCACCGGGTAATCAGCCTGCACCTCGCGCTGCGCACCATCATGCTCGATGAGCACGGTGGAGGCGATGAGATTATCCAAAGAGGCCGGGTTGGCGTTGACGTGCCAGTCGCGTCCGATGTGCAAGGTGATGACGCCGTCCTGCCCCGTCATGGCAAGAGACGCTTTGACGTGGATGGACGAGTTCGCAAAGCCCGTGAATGCCACCACATCGCCGGTGGGAGAATTAGCGGGTGCGAAGAATCCACCCCGTGTGAGCGCTGCGGCACCTGCAAGGATAACGACCGCGGCAAGTGCGCCTGGCCAATACCGGTGTCTACGATTCATCGTGAACTCCCCTATGGTTCTGTACTGTTTAAGGCACGCACCAAGCTTGCGCTGGTGAACAGGCCTGAAAGAGTCTGCGTTTTTTTCCCCTTGCGATCGAGCACCACGGCAAACGGCAGGCCCGCCCCACCGTATGAGGCAAGCAAGCGTTCAAGCGTCGAGTCTGGGCGTGTGATATCCACCCGCAAGGCGATAGTCCCTGTGCGCCGCAAGGCGGCCACGACGTCACGATCCTCGTACACGGTTTTCTCCAGCACCTTGCAGTTGATGCACCACTGCGCGGTGAATTCCACCAATGCGGGGCGGCCAAGCGTGGGCAGCGTCGCGACGTCAGCGGCACGTAGGGGCTGCCAAGCGATGGTGGTTTCCGCCGACTGGCCCACGCCTGAGCCCAAGTATGCGAAGGAAATGGCCGTTGCGCCAACGAGAAGAGCTGCCATGCGCGCACCGCGCTCCGTTGCTCGCCAGAGTGCGACAACCACCCAGGTAAGTACGGCAACAAGAAGGGCCACCCATAGCGATGATCCCCACGTGGCCGGTAGTACGCTCTGCGCATAAAAGAGCGCGGCGGCGAGCAGCAGCCAGCCAAAGCTTTGCTGGATGACTTCGCTCCAGGCACCCGCGCGTGGCAGGCGTTTGAGCAAACTCGGGCGCAGGATGAGCACCACATAGGGTGCGGCAAGGCCCAGGCCGATCGCAACAAAAATGGTGACGATATTGGCGAGAGGCTGCGTCAATGCAAAAACCAGAACGCCACCTAGGAGCGGTCCTGTGCAAGGGGCGGAGAGCAGTGCACTCACCAGCCCGGAGAGGAAAGGTTCGAGAAACCTTCCG
>DATCYE010000318.1:0-2489 GCA_036570485.1 Pusillimonas sp.
CCGGTTAAAAAAGCCCGCACGCGGGTACCCAGAGCCCGGCCCATCCAGATTCTAAGGGCGGCGCCGAAAGCGCGTTGCACCCCACTTTGAACCATGTGGACGCCCCAAAGCAGCAGCGCGATATAGCCGCCGAAGTTCAGCAGGGCGAATAATTCTGTCATGCCCGCATCATAAACCAGGCTCTGGAGTTAAGGGCCGGAAAGCGAGGCCGCCGCAGCCGTGCTTTCCGGCCTTGCCGGGTCTTAAAGACGCTGTGCGGCTTGCAAGGCGTGGATGCGTGCTGCGATGGGCGGGTGCGAGGCGAACATGGCGCTGATAGAGCGCGTACCCGAAATGCCGGAGGCCTTGAACGCCTTGGGCAGCTCGCCGGGTTCGAGGCCACCCAGGCGGGCCAGGGCGCGGATCATCGGTTCGCGCGAGCCCATCAGGTTGGCCGAGCCTGCATCGGCGCGATACTCGCGTTGGCGCGAGAACCAAGCCACGATTACCGAGGCCAGCACGCCGAATACGATCTCGCAGACAATCACGGTGATGTAATAGCCGGCCCCGACGCCCCGGTCATTCTTTAGCACGACGCGGTCCACGAAGTAGCCGACGATGCGCGCAAAGAAGATGACAAAGGTGTTGACCACGCCCTGGATCAGGGTCAGGGTGATCATGTCGCCGTTGGCCACGTGAGCGACCTCGTGGCCCAGGACGGCGGCCACTTCTTCCTCGGTCATGCTGTCCAGCAGGCCGGTCGAAACCGCAACCAGGGCGTTGTTCTTGAAAGCACCTGTGGCAAAGGCATTGGGCGCGCCGTCGTAGATGGCGACCTCGGGCCGGCCGATGCCGGCGCGGTCGGCCAACTGATGCACGGTATCGAGCAGCCAGGCTTCCTTGGCGTTGGCGGGAGCTTGGGGGTCAATGACGCGGGCACCGGTGGATTGCTTAGCCATCCATTTGCTGATCAGCAATGAAATGATCGAGCCGGTAAAGCCGATCAGCGCCGAGAAGATTAATAATTGAGTCAGGTCCAGGCCGTTGGCGGTCATGAAGCGACCGACGCCCAGAACGCTCATGGAAGCGCTCAAGACGACCATGACGGCGATATTGGTCATTAAGAAGAGAAAGATTCGTTTCATGTTTTAAGTTTTCCGAACAGTGCGAGCAAAACCTTGGACTATATATATGGAGGGCGGTTCCCGGATTTAAAGCCACCATTGCCACATATTTTTTTAAGCATCAGAGTATAGTATCGGCTGAACGATATTAATCAGAATTTTCGGTTGAGTGCATGCAGTCTCTGTGGATGTTACTGGCTAGTGTGATGTTTGCTGGCATGGGGGCCTGTGTGAAGGTTGCCTCAGATTATGGTGCAACCCTGTCGCACGTTATTCTCTTTCGCGGCGTGCCCTCGGTGCTACTGCTTTATTTCTGGACACGCTACACCCACCGCAGCCTTGTCCCCACTAGTTGGAAACTGCATTTCTGGCGCAATGTGTCCGGCATTACGTCCATGTGGCTGGGTTTCTTCGCCATTTCCCATCTGCCGCTGCCCACGGCCATCAGCCTGAACTACACCGCGCCTTTGTTCATCGCCGGCTGGATGCTGGGGTGGGGCGGCACCCAGCGCGATCCAATCCGAATACTGACGGTTTTGCTGGGTTTTTGCGGCGTGGTTGCCATTCTTCGACCCAGCATTGCGCAAGACCAATTTCTGCCGGCTGCGCTGGGCTTGGGCGCGGGCGCCATGGCGGCGGTGGCCATGATGCAGATTCGCCAGTTGGGTCGCGTGGGCGAGCCCGAATGGCGTACTGTATTCATTTTTTCATGCTTTGTATGTCTGAGCAGCCTGGTCGGGCTGGCTCTGGAGGGCTGGAAAGACATAGGCGTGGTGGCCTGGTTCGCGCTGACCGGCGTGGGGGTGCTGGGCCTGGTGGGCCAACTGGCCATGACGCGGGCTTTCGGCTTGGGTTCGGCGCTATTGACGGCGGCGCTGCAATATACAACTATTATCTTTGCCGCCTTGCTTGGCATTGTGTTCTGGGGCGATATGCCCGATGCGCTGGCATGGGCCGGAATGGCGCTCATCATTGCCTCGGGCTTGCTCTCGATCTGGCGCACGTATAGCGAAGAGCGCATCATGCGTGGCCAGACTATGCTCAATCAGCAAGTTGCCCAGGCCGACGAAAAACAGGAGACGGGAAGTGTATAAATTATTGATAAGTGCAGACGAACTGCGCCAGAAGCTGCCAGCGCGGGACTGGCTGGTTTTCGATGTCCGGCATGATCTTGCCGACCATAGTGCCGGTCGCCAGGCCTACGAGCAGGGGCACATTCCCGGCGCGCTGTTTTTGGATCATGAAGCTCAGTTGTCCGCGCCCAAAACCGGCAGCAACGGACGCCACCCCTTGCCCGATCGCAGCGATTTCTCGGTCCTGATGCGTTTGCAGGGCTTGACCCGGCAGTCGCAGGTGGTGGTCTATGACGGGGGCAACAGCATGTTT
>DATCYE010000319.1:0-3687 GCA_036570485.1 Pusillimonas sp.
GGCAGCGGGCGATGCTGGCAGGCTATGGACCCCAGTCCGGAATCGACTATGGTCAGTTCGCCTTCCTGCTTGAGCACCCGGGCGCTGATCAGGTTGGCGCGCCCGATGAAGTCCGCAACATAACGGTGATCAGCATCGAAATAGATTTTCTGGGGCGAACCGATTTCAACGATGCGCCCCGCTTGCATTACCGCTATGGAGTCCGACAGGGCCAGAGCCTCGACACGGTCATGGGTAACGTAGACCGCCGTGATGCCCAGTGTGCCCATAAAGCTTCTGAGTTCCTTGCGCGTTTCCTCGCGCAACTTGGCGTCCAGGTTGCTAAGGGGTTCGTCGAACAGGATGACTTTGGGTTCGGCCACCAGCGCCCGGGCCAGCGCCACCCGTTGTTGCTGGCCGCCCGATAACTTGGTGGCCGACCGGTTCTCGACGCCATCGAGCTGAACGAAACGTAGTGTTTGGGCTACTTTGCGCTTGATATCGTCTTTGCGCTCACCGCGTATCTGCAAAGGATAGGCTACGTTATCGAAGACGCTCAGGTGAGGCCAGATGGCGTAGGTTTGGAATACCATGCCCAATCCACGCTTCTCGGTGGGCACGGCAATGCCTTGGGCCTTGGACCACACGACTTCGCCGCCAATGGAGATTTCTCCGTCGTCGGGGGTTTCCAGGCCCACAATGCAGCGCAGCAGCGTGGTCTTGCCGCAGCCGCTGGGGCCGAGCAGCGTAAAGATAGTGTTAGCGGGAATGGTCAGGTCGATATTGTCTAGCGCCTTGACCGTTTTCCCCTCGGATACATAGTGCTTGGTCAGCCCTTTTACACGAATTTCCATGGTTATTTGGCAGCGAAGATTTTGCCAAATTCACGACCCCATTTCTGGATTTCTTCGTCGGTAAGGTCGCGCACCGGCTGGACCTTTACCTTTTCTATGCCCGGGATAGGTGGGAAAACGCCCTGTGCCAGCACATATTCGCCTACTTTATTGGCCAGCAGGCCCATGGCTTGCTTCGATAACCAGAAGTCGATGAAGGCCCGGGCCGCGTCGGGATGCGGAGCATTGGCCGTCATGGCGATGGCGCGCGCGGTTCCAAGCAAAGGCTGGCCCGATTGCGGCCCCCATGCCAGCGGCGCGGGCGCTTTGGTCAGTATGTATTTGGGCATGGAAATGCCGATGAGCTTTTCGCCGCTTTCCACAGGGGCTGGGGTGGGGCCGAACGAGGCCACGAACATGGGCCGGTTTGCCGCCAGACCCTTAAGAAACTGCATCCAGTCGGCCTCCGACTTGAAAACCTGTTCTTTCAAGCCCACCAGCCAGGCGATTGTTGAGGCGTGCGTGGCCGGATCGGCCATCACTATTTTGTTCTTCCACTTGGGGTCGGCCAAGTCTTCATAGCGCGCAGGCGCGTCGGCTGCTTTGACGTGATCGGTGTTGTACAAATATGAGACGTATTCGATGCCGAAAAGCGTAATGTGTTCGTCTTTGGTGGCCCAGTCGGGATAGCCGGCCGTGGAAGGCGAGCGGTAGGGGGCAAGCACGCCTTTTTCTTTCAGAATTTCCAGCATGGGCAGTGGTGCCTGAACCACGTCGGCCAGCAGCTTGCCGGCGTTGAATTCGGTAAGGATGGTGGGCAGGAACTTGGAACTGGAGGTTCGCGTGTACTCGCCTTTGACGCCCGTTTCCTTTTCAAAGGCTTTCATGATGGGCGAAACCGCGGTGATGTTGGCGTAGAACACTGCCTTGCCTTGTTGCTTGGCCAGTGCGTACGGATCCGCAGCGAAAGCCGATGGCAGGGCGCCCGGTATATGCGCCAGGCCCGATGCAGCTGCCAGTTTAAGAAAAATTCGACGATCTATCGTACCCATGGCTATCTCCTTTTTGGTGGTGGCTCAGAGCGTTGCCCTTGCCGTTTTTTGGGCAAATGGTAGCTGGTGGGCCAATTGTTTACAAGAGAATAAGTTGCTCTGGAGCAGAGCTGCTTTGTGCTACCGTACGATTTTCCCGAATAATCATCCGGCGCAATCGCTTGTGCGTTTCATGTCTTCTTGCTCCGTAGCCGTGATAGGCGGCGGCCCCGCCGGCCTGATGGCGGCCGAAACACTCGTCGCTGCCGGCGTACGCGTCGACCTCTACGATGCCATGCCGTCGGTCGGCCGAAAGTTCCTGCTGGCCGGGCGCGGAGGCCTGAATCTGACCCATAACGAACCGGCGGACGTATTCCGTTCGCGGTTTGGGTCGCGCCAGGACCAGGTTGCGACCTGGCTGGACGGCTTGGACGCAGCCGCCTTGCGGCAATGGGCCGCCGACCTTGGGGTGGAAACCTTTGTCGGATCTTCGGGCCGGGTGTTCCCCAAAGAAATGAAGGCCGCGCCTCTACTCAGGAAATGGCTGCAAAGGTTAAGGGCCAGCGGCGTTGAACTGCACGCGCGTCATGTCTGGCGCGGCTGGACCGACGAGGGGGCGTGCCGGTTCCTGACGCCCGACGGCGAAGTGGTCCGGCAGGCCGATGCGGTGGTGCTGGCCCTGGGTGGCGCCAGTTGGGCGCGCTTGGGTTCGGATGGTGTTTGGCAGGGGTTGCTGAAAGAGCAAGGCGTTGCAGTGGCGCCCTTGCTGCCAGCCAATGTCGGCTTTCTCGCGAACTGGGGGGATTATTTCACCGAGCGCTTTGCCGGCCAGCCCCTTAAGGCGATTGCCGCAGCGCCCTTGGGCGACTTCGACATGCGGCCGGGCGAATGCATGGTCACTGCAGACGGCATTGAAGGCGGGCTGATTTATGCCTGGTCGGCTCATTTGCGCGAGGCGGTATTGGCTGAAGGAAGCGCGGTGCTGCGCATCGACCTGTTGCCGGGGCACAGCCTGGCACGGGTCTGCGATGAGGTCGCCCGGCCGCGCGGCTCCCGATCCTGGTCCAGCCATTTGGCCGGTCGGTTGGGCTTGCGCGGCGTCAAAGCCGGCTTGTTGCGTGAATGCGTTTCCAAAGAAGTGTTCGAGCATCCGGAGGCTTTGGCGGCGGCCATCAAGAACGTGCCTGTGCGTCTGCATGGCATGCGGCCTCTGGATGAAGCCATCAGCACGGCGGGCGGCGTGCGTTTCGACGGCTTGAACGACGATTCGATGCTGACGGCTGTGCCGGGCGTCTTTTGCGCCGGCGAAATGCTGGACTGGGAGGCGCCTACCGGCGGCTATCTCTTGACGGCCTGTTTTGCCAGTGGGCGGGCGGCTGGTCGGGGTGTGTTGCGCTGGCTGGATAGCGGCCGGGCCGCGTCCGTTAGGCCCGTGCCTTGAATTTCTGGCGACGCCTGGCCAAATGGGTACGGTCGTCGACAGTGGAAAAAATCACCGCAAAGACTATGCCGATAGCCGCGCCGACGATGGTATCCATGACGCGTTCGACGGGCATGTTGCTGGCGACCACCGGCGAGGCCAGGTGAGTCATCAGCAAGGCCATGGGCGTGACGGTCACCTGGCCCAGCGCATAGTTGTAGCCGATAGTGACTTCAGTGATGAACTGGAAAATCACGATGGCCGCCACCACGGTCCAGAACGACGGGTTTTGCGCCAGAATCGCCCAGACTATGCAGGCGCCCAATACGGTGCCGGCCATGCGTTGCAACGAACGGTTCATGGTGATGTGCAGGTGGCCGCCTTGCATGACCGTGACGGCGCCGATGGCCGCCCAGGCGGGATA
>DATCYE010000320.1:0-9859 GCA_036570485.1 Pusillimonas sp.
GGTTAGCGCCAAGCCGGGTGGGCAGCCATCTACCACGGCGCCTATGGCCGGGCCATGCGACTCGCCGAAGTTGGTAACGCAGAACAGTTTGCCTAGAGTGTTGCCGGACATAGTTTTTTTTCTAAGGTTGAATTGAAAGAATACGCGATAAACCGGATGGCGGCATCCCCGCCGCCCCTGTCCGCAGTCATGATTCTATTAAAGATTGTGAACAAATGATCCGCCAGCCCCGCGCCGGAGCGTGGCGGATTTCATGAGGAACAGCTGACCTCCAGCCGCCCCGCCCATTCCGGCGGCACAGCGGCGTACGACTCGTAGCCGGGCTGTTCGGTGTAAGGATCACGCAAAAGCTTCAGCAAGGTGTCGATTTCGCCGGTGTCGTTTTGCGCGGCAGCCCGTATTGCGCCTTCAGCCAAGTGATTGCGCAATACATATAGGGGATTGCTGCGATTCATGAGCTCGATACGCTCTGTGTCTGGCCGCTGATCGCGCGCCAGGCGCAGCACATAGCGATCCAGCCATGCGCTGGCCGCATCCGGGTCTGAGAAGCGCTGAATAAACGCCAGGCTGTCTTGCGGCGCCTGGGCCAGCGATCGAAAACTAAGGGTGAAATCGGCCTTTTGCGTATGCAGCAAACGCCACCAATCGTCCAGCAGCTCGTCATCGCCGGCCTCCCACTGGCGCAAGCCCAGCTTCTTGCACAAGTTGGCGCGATAGGCCTGCAAAAAGGCCGGTTCGAACTCCTGCAACTGCTCTTTCAGCGCGTCGGCTTCCACACCCAGACCCAGCAAGGCGCTGGCCAGCCTGTAAAGATTCCAGTGGGCAACCGAAGGCTGGGCATTCCAGGCATAGCGTCCCTGGCTATCGCTGTGATTGCAGACGTGATCGACCTGGAAGGCATCCATAAAACCATAGGGGCCGTAATCCAGAGTCAAGCCGACGATGGACATATTGTCGGTATTCATGACGCCGTGGCAAAACCCTGCCGTCTGCCAGTCGGCCACCAGCCTTGCCGTCTTGACCGTGACGGCACGCAGGAATCGCAGCACCACGTCGGCCTGCATGGCGGTGGAACCGGCCGGTGCGTCGCGGCATTCAGGATAAAAACGATCGACCACGTAATCGAGCAGCGCGCCAAGCTGCTGCGGCGACGAGGACCAGTGCTCGAACGAGCCGAAGCGCACGAACGTGGGCGAGACGCGGGCAACGATGGCGGCGGTTTCCACCGTTTCACGATAGACCGGATCGTTGGACACCACCAGCGCCAGTGCGCGAGTGGTGGGTATGCCCAGTCCGGCCATGGCTTCGCTGGCCAGGTATTCGCGCACCGACGAACGCAATACCGCACGGCCATCACCCATGCGCGAATAAGGGGTGCGTCCCGAGCCTTTCAACTGCAATTCCCAGTGTCCCGAAGGGCTGACGACTTCGCCCAGCAGATGCGCCCTGCCGTCGCCCAGCTGGCCCGCCCATATACCGAACTGGTGCCCGCTATACACAGCGGCCAGCGTCTTGCCGCCGGGCAAGGGATGTGTGCCGGAAAACACATCGAGAAAATCGGGTTCGACCAACGCCTGGGGCGACAAGTCGAGCAGCTTGGCCACTTCGGCATTGGCATGCAGCAAACGCGGCTCGGTTAACGGCTGCGGCGGCAAGCTTGTATAAAAGGCGGATGGAAGATCGGCAAAAGAATTGACGACCTGCAAATCCCGAATCGAGTCTTTCATGAGGCCGCCTTGCTGCCGTTGCGAGCCGCCTTCTGCTTGGCGGCCCGTTTGGCCGGTCGTAAGTAACAGATGGCGCAAACATAGAACGTGAAGGAAAGAACGATTTCGAGGCCGCCCATCATGGCCGATATGGGCGAAGGGTCGGACCAGGCCCGCACTACCCCTTCCATGAAATAAAGCAGGATCAGCATGGCCGCCCACTGCAAGGTATATAGCTGCCCCTTGAGTACGCCGCGCAAGGGCAGCAGCAAGGGCAGAACCTTCAGGACAAGTAAAGAGCCGCCCGGACGCAGCGGCGCGATTTTCAGCTCCCAGGCCAGGCACAAGACGATTAAAGCGATCAGCGACACGGACGCCCCATGGCGCAAGACGGGATTCAGTTGCGTAGTCATGCTGGTATTATGACTCGAAAGAGGCATGCGCTGCCCGAACATCGCCCCTGAACGAAAAGGTTTTTGTATCGTAATCATGCCTACGACCAAATCCACGCCTGAAACCACGGCTGCTTTATCCGGCCCTGAAAATACCGCCAATGCGGCACCCGCCGAAGAATCCCGGCTGGAACCCGGCGCAACGCCCCGTGTCGGTTTTTCGAATGCAGGCAAGATCGCCCGTTTTGCACTGCAAAGAGCCGGCGAGAAAAAACTTACTCAGGTCGCTTCCAGCCTGACCTTCACCACGGTGCTGGCCATTGTGCCGTTGCTGGCTGTGGTTCTGGCCCTGTTCACGGCCTTCCCGCTATTTGCGGAATTTCGGGTGGCACTGGAAAACTTTCTGACCAGCAGTCTGATGCCGCCATCGGTATCCGAAAACGTCATGCTGTACCTGAACCAGTTCGCCGCCAAGGCTTCCGGCTTGACGGCCATAGGCAGCCTATTTCTTATCGTTACCTCGGTCATGCTCATCATGACCATAGACGAAGCCTTCAACGACATCTGGCAAGTCGAACGCCAACGGCCATTCAAGCAGCGTTTGCTGGTGTACTGGGCGATTATTTCGCTGGGGCCCATCTTGACCGGCGCCAGCTTGTGGGCCACGTCCATTCTTGCGCGCGAATCCATAGGCGACATCGGCGAACTTCCGGCAATCGCCGGCTTCGCCCTTTCTTTCGTGCCGCTGATTGCCACAGGACTGGGCTTTACCGCCTTGTTCGTAGGCGTTCCCAACCGGCGCGTGCTATGGAAAGACGCCTTGGCCGGTGGGCTGGGAACAGCCATTGTGCTGGAAATCATGCGGGCGGGCTTTGCTTACTACCTGACGCGTTTTCCGTCCTATACCGTGATTTACGGCGCCTTCGCCACCCTACCCATCTTCCTGCTCTGGATTTACCTATCGTGGCTGGCGATATTGCTGGGCGCCACTGTGGCCGCCACCCTGCCGGCCTTGCGTCAGCGGCGCTGGGCGCTGACGCAGTATCCGGGCGCCATGTTTGCCGATGCCCTGCGGGTGCTGCGCATGCTCTGGGACGCCCAAAGCGCATTGCCGCCCGGACGCAGCATGCGTTTCATGTGCGCGCACCTGCAACTACACCAGGACGAGCTTACAGAGGTTTTAAAAGCACTGAAACGTATGGGCTATGTGGTTAATACCGAAAGCGGCGACGCCGACCAATGGGTACTGTCTTGCGATCAACGCGAAGCGACCATAGGCCCCCTGATCGACGAACTGCTGCTGGACCGCCAGCAGCCCGGTCTGACCACGCAGCCTGAGCTGCTGCAATCTTTGTCTGTTTCTTTAATACACGCCCCGCAACGCCTTGAAACGCTGTTTGAAGCACACCAGCCAGATATGCCCGAAACACTACCCGAAAGCGCGCAGATAGGGCAAAATACCCTTACCGCGGAGCATAG
Source organism: Pusillimonas sp. (assembly GCA_036570485.1). Taxonomy (GTDB): domain Bacteria; phylum Pseudomonadota; class Gammaproteobacteria; order Burkholderiales; family Burkholderiaceae_B. Next base: position 3,578 of record DATCYE010000320.1, read on the forward strand.
AAACACCCAGGAGAAGAACCATGCTGAAAGTCAGTGAAATTCTACGCGTGAAGGGGCACACACTGTACACTGCCACGCCCGACATGCCTATATTGCAGGCACTGCAAACCATGAGCGAACAAGACATCGGTTCGCTGGTCATCATGAACCATGGCGAACTTGCCGGTATGCTGACTTTCCGGGAAATCATCCGCCACTTGCACGACAACCAGGGAACTACCGGCTCGAACACCGTACGCAGCATCATGGACGACGCTCCGGTCAGCGTATCGCCCAACACCAGTTTCGAAGAAGTGCAGCGGCTCATGCTTGAAAAACATGCGCGCTATATGCCCGTCATGGATGGCCCCACGCTTATGGGCGTTATTTCTTTCTACGACATGGCGCAAGCCATCGTGGCTGCTCAGCAGTTCGAAAACAACATGCTCAAGGCCTATATACGCGACTGGCCCACTGATTCGGAAGCGGCCAGCTCTTAGGCGGCCTCGCCAGTCCGCAGCATCAGGTCGGACCATGCCCGCTCGATCAGCTGCGGGTCGTTCCGATTAAGCAAGCTGGCGTCAGACAATGTGCGGCGCCAATGGCGCGCGCCCGTACGACCGCTCATCCAGCCCAGCATCGAACGTACGATAATGCGTAGCGGCACACCCTTTTCGATCTCGCACCCGGCGTACTGCGCCATCGCATGAACCACCTGCGCGGGTTCGGGCAAAGCCAAATCCGGGTCCAGCATGCGGCTGATGTCGGTCAGAATGCCCGGGTTATGCCAGGCCGCCCTGCCCAACATCACACCGTCGAATTCATCCATCAGGCCCACTGCCCTTTGCGCTTCGGCAATACCCCCGTTTAAAACAAATATGCAATCGGGAAAGTCGGCCTTAAGGCGGGCCGCCGCGTCGTAGCGCAGGGGCGGCTTTTCGCGATTGTCTTTGGGCGACAGGCCTTTCAGAACCGCATTACGGGCATGCACGATAAATACCCGGCAGCCGGTATCGCGTATCTTCCCGACAAAATCGCGCACGAAATCGTAAGACTCGTTGTAATCCAGACCCAGCCTGTGCTTGACGGTAACCGGGATGTCCACGGCGTCTTGCATGGCTTTAATACAGTCGGCCACCAGATCGGGCTCGGCCATCAGACAGGCGCCAAAGGCGCCGCGCTGGACGCGCTCCGAAGGACAACCACAATTAAGGTTGATTTCGTCATAGCCCCATTGCCGGCCCAGGCGTGCCGATTCAGCCAGGGCCTGCGGCTCGCTGCCGCCCAGCTGCAGGGCCACGGGCTCCTCGGCGGGGTCGAAATCCAGGTGGCGGGCGACCTTGCCGTGCATCAGGGCGCCCGTGGTGATCATTTCGGTATAAAGACGGGCGCGCGGCGCCAACAGGCGATGAAAATACCGGCAATGCCTGTCGGTAACGTCTATCATCGGCGCCACGCAAAGGCGCCAATCGGGAGCTGACAAAGGGGTGTCTGTAAAGGAAATCGCGTTCAAGGCCGGACAACTGGAAAAAAAAAGCAAACCGTATTGTCGGATATTTTAGGATTTTGCACAGAAAGGCAGATGCAATGGGCTGGTGAGGCCCAGTTTACCTAAGCCGCCTCTTCCTCGCCCAGATAGGCGGCACGCACCTTGGGATCGTCCAGCAACTGGTCCGACGGACCTTCAAGAATCACCCGTCCCGACTCCATCACATAGCCCCGGCTACTGGTCTCCAAGGCCAGCTTGGCGTTCTGCTCGATAAGCAAAATAGTTACGCCTTCGGCGGCGATCGTACGCACCACATCGAAGATTTTTTCGACCATCAGCGGCGCCAACCCCATGGATGGCTCATCGAGCAGCAGCAAGCGCGGCCGCGAGATCATCGCACGCCCCATCGCCAACATTTGCTGTTCGCCGCCCGACAAGGTACCCGCCGACTGGCGACGGCGCTCGGCAAGACGCGGAAACAGCTCGAACACATGCTCCGTATCATGCTTCACGCCTTCCGGATCCTTGCGACTGTAGCCGCCCATGGCCAGATTTTCTTCTATGGTCAGCTGACCGAATATGCCCCGCCCTTCGGGAACCATCACCAGGCCGTCGCGCACGAGCATATAAGACGGCGCGCCGGCTATGGATTTGCCCTCGTAGAGAATATCGCCGCCCGCAACGGGAACCAGGCCGCAGATAGCCCGCAGCGTCGTGCTTTTACCCGCGCCGTTGGCGCCGATCAGGCTGACGAGCTCGCCCCGCTCGACCCGCAGATCTATGCCGCGCACAGCGCGGATGCCGCCATAGGCGACTTCGAGCTGGCGTATTTCCAGCAAATTATCGGTAGTGCTCATGCGAGTTCCCCGCCCTTGTTGTCGTTGACGGCCGGCGCTGGCACGGCAGGAGCGTGGTCGGCCGCGCCGGCGCCCAGATAGGCTTCGATTACTTTTGGATTGCGTTGAACGTCGGCCGGCTTGCCTTCGGCCAACACCTTGCCGTATTCGAGCACCAGTACGCGATTGCACAAGCCCATGACCAGCTTCATGTCGTGCTCGATCAGCAGTACCGTAACGCCATCGCTACGGATTTTTTCGATCAGGCGGCGCAATACAACGGTTTCCGATGCGTTCATGCCGGCCGCCGGCTCGTCCAGCGCCAGCAGGGCCGGGTCGGTCGCCAGTGCCCTGGCGATCTCCAGGCGGCGCTGATCGCCGTAAGGCAGCGAACTGGCCACGTCGTTGGCGCGCTCGCCTATGCCCACGTATTCCAGCAATTCCTGTGCGCGCCGCTCGATGGCGGCCTCTTCATCGCGCGTGGCCTTGTTGCGCGTAATGGCCCCGTAAACGCCGGCACGGGTACGTATGTGCCGCCCTATCATGACGTTCTCGATAGCGCTAAGGCTGCCGAACAAGCGTATGTTCTGAAACGTACGCGCCAGTCCGACCACGGCAATTTCATGCGGCTTCAGACGTGTAAGCTGATGCCCCATGAAGTTGCACGTACCGGATTCGGGTACATACAAGCTGGTCAGCACATTGAATAGCGTGGTTTTACCCGCCCCGTTGGGTCCGATAAGACCGTAGATATCGCCTTTGCAGATCGAAAAACTGACATCCGACAGCGCTTGCAAACCGCCGAAACGCTTGCTTAACTTGCTGGCCACCAGCAGTAATTCGGGCATGGAATGCGCGTCGGCATTGACATTGGCCTGTATCATGCCTGGCCCTCCTTGGCGGCGGTAAGTTCGCGTCGGCGCGTTGCCGACGGCCACAGGCCCGCAGGCCTGAAGATCATGACCAGCACCAGCGCAAAGCCAAAAAGCAGCATGCGTATGCCTTCGGGGTCAAGGATTACATCGCCGAAAAGCGTCTGCTGCAGCGGCACGACCACTGTCCGAAGCAATTCGGGGAAAACGGAAAGTATGATCGCGCCCAGAATGACGCCCGGTATATGCCCCATGCCGCCCAACACCACCATGCACAGCACCATGATCGATTCGGTCAAGCTGAAACTTTCGGGGCTGACAAAGCCCTGCATGGAAGCGAACATGGCGCCCGCCACACCACCGAAACTGGCCCCCATGGAAAAGGCCAACAACTTGATATTGCGCGTGTTGATCCCCATGGCCTTGGCAGCGACCTCGTCTTCGCGCACGGCTTCCCAGGCCCGGCCTATGCGGGAATTCTGCAAGCGCACGCAGATGACGACGATGATGATGACCAGCAACAAGAGCAGGTAATAATATTTTTCGGGCCCCGTAATTCGGAAGCCGAACAGCGACTGCGAGCGTCCGAAGGCGAATTCGCCGATGGAGAAGGTATCGATACGGTTGATGCCCTGGGGGCCATTGGTGATGTTGACCGGCGCATCAAGGTTGTTCATGAAGATGCGTACGATTTCGCCAAAGCCCAGGGTAACGATGGCCAGGTAATCGCCACGCAGCTTCAGGGTGGGCGCACCCAGTATGGCGCCGAAGAAAGCCGCCAGCACTACGCCTGCAGGCAGCACTACCCAGAACGGCAGGTGCAGGCCAAAATGCGGCGAGGCCAGCAAGGCCCATACATAGGCGCCCACGGCGTAGAACGCGATGTAGCCCAGATCGAGCAGGCCTGCAAAGCCCACCACAATGTTCAGACCCAAAGCCAGCATGACATACAGCAGGGCAAAATTCAGCGTGCGCACCCAGCTTTGGCCGGCCATGCCCAGAACAAAGGGCAGTGCCGCCAGCACCAGGCCGCACAAGGCAATGCTGAGCCATACCTTGAACGATATGCCGCCCTGACGAGTAACAGTGGAATAGCTCATGCGCGGTCTCCCACCCGTTCACCCAGCAGCCCGGATGGCCGAAACACCAGGACCAGGATCAGCACAATAAAAGAAAACACGTCTTGATAATTACTGCCGAACACGCCGTTGGTCAGATCGCCTATATAGCCTGCGCCCAGCGACTCGATCACGCCCAGCAACAGGCCGCCCAGCATGGCGCCGCCCAGATTGCCGATGCCGCCAAGCACTGCAGCGGTAAAGGCTTTCAGGCCCAGCATGAACCCCATGGTGTATTGGGCAACCCCGTAATACGTGGTGATCATGACGCCCGCCACAGCGGCCAGGGCCGAGCCGATCAGGAAGGCAGCCGAAATTACCGTATTGATGTTGACGCCCATCAGGCCGGCGACTTCACGATTTTGCGCTGTGGCGCGCATGGCGGTGCCCAGGCGGGTACGGTGTACCACCAGCAGCAAGCCGGCCATGATGGCGGTAGCCGACAAAATAATAATGACTTGCAACAGGCTGATGCGTGCGCCGCCAATCTGGAAAATATTCGGTTCGATGATATGAGGGAAACTAAGGTAGTTGCGACCCCAAACCATCATCGCAATATTCTGGATGATGATGGACACACCGATGGCAGTGATAAGCGCGGCCAGGCGCGGCGCCCGGCGTAGGGGGCGGTAGGCGTAACGCTCGGCGACCCAGCCCAGCGCCATACAAACCGGGATCGCCAACAACAGCGCCGCCAGCAAAGCCAACCAGGCCGATATGCTGCCCGGATCGGCGCCGATAAGCGTCACCACCAAGGTGGTCGCGACCATGGCACCTACCATGACGACATCGCCATGAGCAAAATTGATCAGGCCTATGATTCCATAAACCATGGTGTAGCCAAGGGCAACCAGGGCGTATACGCTGCCCACCGTGATGCCGTTGATCAGCTGTTGTAGAAGAATATCCATGCTCAGTGTCCTGTTTGGTTAATTCTCATTTATCTTCGGTGCCTGAACTAAGCAAACAGGACACTAGGTTTCATAGCAAGAGCCGGCCGCAGCCGGCCCTTAAACGACAATACAGTCTTAGTTGGCCTTGCTGACCATGGTCTTGACCATTTCCCATTTGCCATTCTTGACCTCGTAAATGGTGACGGAAATTTCTTTTAGATCACCATTCTTGTCATAGGCAATGTGCTGGCTGGTGGCACCGGTGCGCTGCAGTGCTGCCAGCTTGGGCAGATAGGCTTCGGGCTTAGCCGAACCGGCTTCCTTCATGGCCGTAATCATGTTCCACGCGCCATCGTAGGCATACGGTGCGTAGACGCCGGGATCAACCTTGAAGCGGGCCTTGTAGTCGGCCTGGAATTTTTCTCCGGCGGCCATCTGCTTCAGGGGCACACCGGCCAGCGAAGCGTAAGTACCATTGGCCGCATCGCCGGCCAGCTTCAGAAAGGTATCGCTGCGGGTCATTTCGCCCGAAACCAGCGGAGCCTTGATGCCCAGCGTAACCATTTGACGGCGCATCGGGCCCGATTGCGCGTCAAGACCGCCGAAGAAAATAGCGTCGGGCGCCTTGGACTTGATATTGGTCAGGATGGAGGTGAAATCGTTGGCTTTATCGGTGGTGTATTCGCGCGAAATAACCTTGCCGCCATTGGCTTCCACGGCCTTGGCCACTTGATCCGCCAGTCCTTGACCGTAGGCCGTGCGATCGTCGATCAACGCAACCGTCTTGGCTTTCAGATCTTTGACGATGAACTCGCCGGCCGCCGCGCCCTGCTGCGTGTCGCTGGTCATCATGCGAAAGGTCGTGTCGTAGTTCTGCTGCGTATATTCAGGCGAGGTCGCCATGGCAATCTGCGGCAGACCGGCATCGTTATAGATGCGCGAAGCAGGAATGGTGGTGCCCGAGTTGAAGTGACCCAATATGCCTTGCACGCCTTCATCGACGATCTGCTGCGCAACCTGCACGGCGGTGCGCGGATCGGCCTGATCATCGCGGCTCACAAGCTCGAACTTGGCTGTCTTGCCATCAAGCTGGAT
>DATCYE010000321.1:0-2641 GCA_036570485.1 Pusillimonas sp.
CCCGGATTCAACCATCCGCTACCGCGCCATCCATACGCCCTGGCTGCACCATGCGGCCTACTTGACCATCATTCTCCTGGAAGTCGCCACCGCCCTGCTCTGCTGGCTGGGTGCCATGGCGCTATTTCGCGCCAGAAAGGCAAGCGCCGCAGGCTTTCATCGCAGCAAGAACATGGCCATAGCCGGCCTGACGCTGGGCTTCCTGACCTGGCAAATTGGCTTCATGTCGATAGGCGGCGAATGGTTCGGCATGTGGATGTCGGAAACATGGAACGGCGTTCCCGGCGCCTTCCGCTTTCTTTGCACCTTGATGCTGGTATTGATTTACCTGGTACAGAAAGACGGCGAAATCCATGAGCAGCGGGCCGGCTAGCGCCCGGGCCTAAGGAATCTGTACCATTACATTGCCATGCGCACCGGCCTCAACAGCCTGATGCGCCTTGGCAATGTCTTCCAAGGCAAACGATGGGCCGATGTTATGAAGCAACTTGCCTGCAGCCAATACTTCGCTGAGCCGCTGAACCGCAAAACGCCTATCGTTTGGCAATAAATCGTAGACCAGGAAAAAGCGCAACGTGATCGACTGGAACAGCCAGTCGCGAAATGCAATCGCAACGTCGTCCATACTGTTGGATCCGTAAGTGACGACGGTACCGTGAGGGGCTACGGCTCGTTCTTGTACCAATCGTTGCGTCGATGAAAAGTCCATATCGACAACGACATCCACCCCGCGATCGCCGGTCATTTTTTTAATCCGGTCGGCCAGAGCTTCAGTTTTGTAATTAATCGTCTCGGCCACACCTATACCCTTGAGCATAGCGGCTTTTTCAGAAGACCCCACGGTTCCGATCACGCGGGCCCCTTTCATCAGGGCAAGCTGAGCCACGTAATATCCGACAGAAGACGCGGCGCCAATGACCAATACCGTTTTGCCATGGATATCGCCGGCTAGCTCAAGTGCATGAAGGGCAGTGAGCGCCGGAATTCCCAGGCAGGCCCCTGCCTGAAAATCCGTTGCGTCCGGCAGCAGGACGGCTTGATCTTGCGGCAAAACGATATATTCGGCGGCGGTTCCCATAGGGCGACGCCACTGACCGTTCCAGACCCACACACGCTCACCCAGCCTGTCGGGCGAGACTCCTTGGCCGACCTTATCGATAAGCCCGGCCCCGTCGCTATGAGGAACGATCAGATCCGAATCGATGGGTCTGCCGCGCCGTGATTTCACATCCGACGGATTTACACCGGAGACCTTCAGCTTTACTCGAACCTGACCAGGACCCGGTTCGGGGGTGGGCAAGTCGCCCACCTGCAATACATCACAAGCTTCACCGTTAATTGAATACCACGCCGCACGCATAAATGATCTCCTGGAATCGACAATATCCATCATAAGCGCAAAGCGCGTATGAGCCTACAATAGCGCCATCCCTACCTTTGCTTATTCCATGCACGCAACGAACCATCCAACCGAGCCCATCTATATCACTTGGGTGGAAAACGAGCAGACGCAACAGGCGCGATGGTGCGCCGAAAATAATCATTCGCCCCCGAAACGAATCATTACCAGCGATGACACCCTGAGCGCGGACGCGGCCTACCGCCTGATCAGCCAGGGCACATCCTTGCTTTGGCGAGGCGACTTCCAGAACGCCCGGCAGCTTTTGCAGGCCCTGGCGCGACGGATCGATAAAAAGCAGGAAGGCGCAAAAAAGAAACGCGGCAAAGATGATGCCCCAACGGCGCCGCTGGATATTTTCAATCAGCACCGGCTGCGACAGGCGCAACGCACTGACTTGCTGAACCGCCTACTGATCGAACTGGATGCGGATTCCGTCATACACCTGCGCCGCGCGCCCGATGTGCGGGCTGCCTGCCAGGCGGCGCTGGACATACCCGGCGAACCCTTTCTGCTTTCGCTGCGGGCATTGCAGGGCATTATCGGCGCGCACGAATGGCGCAAGAAAGGCGTGGCAGTGCCTGGTCTGGCGCAAGCCATACATGTTCATTACGGCGTGTACTCGCCGAATCGGGGCGAGTACCTGGACCTGCTGGCGCAAGCCCCATTGCCGACCACCGCACTGGCTTTCGATATAGGAACGGGCAGCGGTGTAATCGCCGCTTTGCTGGCGCAGCGCGGCGTGCGCCATATTGTTGCAACCGACACCGACGCCCGGGCCCTGGCCTGCGCGCGCGAAAACATCGACCGTCTGGGCTTGGGCGCTGTCGTCGACCTGCGGCATGCAGATATGTTTCCTCAAGGGCGCAGCCCATTGATCGTCTGCAATCCGCCTTGGCTGCCCGCCCGACCCACCACGCCCATCGAGCATGCCATCTACGATCCCGCCAGCCGCATGCTGTTGGCCTACCTGGATGGATTGGCGCAGCATCTGGAGCCCGACGGCGAAGGCTGGCTGATCATGTCGGATTTGGCCGAACATCTGGGCCTGCGCAGCCCTGGTTTCCTGACCGAGGCCATCGCTGCCGCCGGACTGCGGGTAGTGGGCAAACTGGAAATCCGGCCGCGCCACCCCAAAGCCACAGACGCCTCGGATCCCCTGCATGCGGCACGACGCGCCGAAACCACGTCCTTGTGGCGGCTGGCCATAAATACATAGGGAAGCTCCGGGCCGTGGCATTT
>DATCYE010000322.1:0-1965 GCA_036570485.1 Pusillimonas sp.
TGCCTTCCATCTCTATGCCTATCGAAAAGTCATTGCAGCGTTCGCGGTCTTCGAAGCAGGATACGCCGGCATGCCAGGCGCGTTTGTGGGTCGAGACAAATTGCACGATCCGGCCGTCGCGCCTTATAAAGAAATGCGCCGACACGCACAGGCCGCGAAGGCGATCCAGCCAAGGGTGCGAGTCGTAATCCAGGGTGTTGGTGAACAGTCCCGCGACTTCGTTGCCGCCGAAAACGCCGGGCGGCAGGCTGATGTTGTGCATGACCAGCAGCGTGATGTCGTCTGGACACGGCCGGTCGTCGTGATTGGGCGAAGGGATGTGTTCCACGCCGGCCGCAGGCTGCAGCCAGCCATGGCGATCCAGGGCCAGCGTGTTCACTTGTTTGTGCCCAGCTTGGCGTGGTCCTGGCTGCACCAAATACGGCCATCGGCCATGACGGCTTCCGAGCGTGGCAGGTGGATGCCGCAGTGTTCGCAGCGCACCATCGATTCGGGCGGCTTTTTTTCAGCTGCGCGCCGCTTTACGCGCTTGGAGTCGTTGTTGGGCACCCGGTCTTGCGCGTTGTAATGAGCCAGGACGCGCGCGGCCAGCAGGCCGCCTATGATGACTACTACCCAAAACAGTATTTTTCCCACATTAAATCCGATGCAGAATGACGTCGAGTACAAAGCGGCTGCCCGTATAGGACAGCAGCAGGAAGGCGAAACCGACCAGTGTCCAGCGCAAGGCAACACGCCCGCGCCAGCCGCGCAACTGGCGGCCGACCAACAGGCCTCCGAAGGTAAGCCAGGACAGCAGGGTGAAGACGGTTTTGTGGTCTATGGGCACCAGCTCGGCGGTCAAGCGCAAGGAAACGATGGCGCCGGTGATGACGGTGAGCGTCAAGATGGCAAAACCTATCCAGATCAGGCGAAACAGCAGCACTTCCTGGATGAGCAGCGGCGGCATGGAGTCCAGCGCACGGCCCAGCATATTGCGCGTAGCGGCGGGTTCCACCGGGCGGTGAAGCTGACGGTCAAGCGCCGTCATGAGCATGGCCTGTAAGGCGGCAACGGTGATAAGCCCGTAAGCCATCAGGGCAATCAGCAGGTGCACGCGCAGCCATTCACTGCTGGCATGCGCGACGAGGTGTCCATGGGGGAATGCGGCAGCCATCCCGGCGGAAATGGCTGCCGCCGGAAGCAGTATGAGCAGCAGGCCGTCGATGCGCATGACCAGGTTTTCAAGCCAGAATACGACCATGCCCAGCCAGACGGCGGCTGATAAGGCCAGTGCCCACCCCAGTATCAGGCTATGGTTGGGCACTATGGCTTGCGCCAGGCCTATGCCGTGCAGCACGATGGCGCCGGCCAGGCATACGCGCCGTATATGGCCGGCGTTTACCTGTTCGCCGCCCTTGGTTAAAGGCCGCCAAATAGAGAAGGCCAGCACGGCATATGCCAGTGCTGCCAGCAAGTGAAATACAATGCCTGAAGACATAGTCCCTTAAGTGCTCGTTATGCGGTTCGGGCCAATCCCAAATCGGATTATTTTAGTCCGGATACCGAAGACCAACTAGTTTAAGCGAAACCATCCATATGCTCGACAATCTGACTCAACGTCTGTCGCGTGTTGTCAAAACAATGCGCGGCGAGGCCCGTTTAACCGAAGCCAATACACAGGACATGCTGCGTGAAGTGCGCATGGCTCTGCTGGAGGCCGACGTGGCTTTGCCGGTGGTGCGCGATTTCGTCGCCCGTGTGAAAGAGCACGCGCTGGGCCAGGAAGTGGTCGGCAGCCTGAATCCCGGTCAGGCCCTGGTGGGCGTGGTCCACAAAGAACTGACCAGTCTCATGGGTGGCGACCTGGGTGTCGAAGCCAGCGAGCTTTCGCTGGCTGCGCAGCCGCCGGCCGTTATCCTCATGGCCGGCCTGCAAGGTGCGGGTAAAACCACAACCACCGGCAAGTTGGCCAAATGGCTGCGC
>DATCYE010000323.1:0-4966 GCA_036570485.1 Pusillimonas sp.
CCGGCGGTGACCGCTGTTACATATTGGTCAAGTCGGCCACGGCATCGACGACCAGGCCCGTGCCGACGGCGATCATCAAAATGTCGCTGGCCACGCGTACGTAGCGATAGCCCGATGGCGGCAGCCCGATGCGGGCCACGATGGTCGGCGGCAGGTCATAGAAGATAACGTCGCGATCCAATGGGTAGCCCCTGCGCCACTTTTTGGCCTGTCCGGGCGGCATGCAGCCGTTATGCTTCTTGGCCAATCCAGGAGGGCATCGTCCAGCGCGGAATTCATTGCCGTAGTATTCGCGCAAGTAGCTCCGTTGCTGGTCGTTGAAGTGAATATCGATAGAAAGGGAGTCGCCCCGATCGCCTCGATCACCCCGGTACTCGCGATCATGGCGGGTTCCGACGTCCCGGCGATCACCCTGGTTCTGGCGGTTCGACTTTCCTGCGCGCTCCGTTCTGTCCTGCGATTCACTGTATGAACGGCCCTCATTCTTTTCCGCGTGGTTCTGTTTGCCATTCCCTCTGTCCTGGCTTTGGCCTTTGCCTTGGCCGCCGCCCGACCCCGCATGGGCGGGCTTGTCCGCCAGGGCGGGCTGGATGGATAAAAAGGCGACGATGATCGCCGTCGCAAGAGTCTGTTTTCGCAGTGCCATGATCAATCCTTTATTGATGCTCTAGCAGGTCATGCTGAACGGCTTGTTTGAACCGTTGCCGCATAGTCTCGCATAGAGGCTTTTTGTCCTAGCGAAAAGGAGTGTAGGAAGTTTTTCCTGAGCCGGCTACAGAAATTGGTTTAGCGAACGTATCCGTTGTTACATTTTGGCGGGCGGCCTGTAGCGCTTGCTGCTCTATACGCTGCCGTTGCCTTGGCTGCCGTTGTGGGTGATGCGCTATGGGTACAAACAGCATTTAAATTCAAAGAGTTTGATTTATCTCATGACGCGCAAACTGGCGCCGCCGGAAAATGCCTATGGCACAGGGCTTAGCCTGTATGGCGCCATGGACGAGTTTAAGAATCATCTTACGCAGCACATCCGTTTCGAGAACGATGTGTTGTTTTTAAATGCCTCGAATGCAGCGGAGGAAACCCATCATGGGTGAGTACAAGAAGTTGTGGTGGTTGTTATTGGCCGTTCTGGCTCTAACATTTGGTGTTCTTGGGTGGAGTGGCGTCGAAATATATCGACAAGTGCCTCCCATTCCGGAAAAGGTGATTACCGTGTCCAACAAGGTCTTGATGACCAAGGACGACATCCTGAACGGTCAGACGGCCTGGCAAAGCACTGGTGGCATGCAGGTCGGTTCGGTCTGGGGCCACGGCTCCTACCAGGCACCTGATTGGTCATCCGATTGGCTGCACCGTGAACTGACGGCCTGGCTTGATCTGGCCGCACAGGAAACAGCCGGTGTACCGTTTGCGCAGTTGGACGCCGATCGGCAGATCGTGCTTAAGAACCAGCTTAAAACGGAATACCGGCGCAATACGCTGAATGCCGAAACGGGCGTGGTCACCGTGTCCGACCGACGCGCCCAGGCCATGGCGCAAACCGCCGAGTACTACGTGAAGTTGTACGGTTCGGACCCCGAACTGCGCAAGACGCGTTCCAACTTCGCCATGAAGGAAGACACGCTGCCCAGCGCGCAGCGCCGTCATGACTTGACCAATTTCTATTTCTGGACAGCATGGGCTGCCTCGACCGAGCGGCCCAACAGCAACGTCACCTACACCAACAACTGGCCGCATGAGCCGCTGGTGGACAACAAGCCTTCGCCAGCCAACATCATGTGGTCGATTGCCAGCGTAATCTTTTTGATCGCCGGCATTGCCTTTCTGGTGTGGGGCTGGGCCTTCCTGCATCGCGAAGAGCCCGAACCCGTGGCACCCAAGTCCGATCCCTTGACACTGGGCGCATTGACGCCTTCACAACGCGCCTTGGGCAAATACCTGTTCCTGGTCGTTGCCCTGTTTGTCGCCCAGGTCTTGTTGGGAGGCTTTACGGCGCACTACACCGTCGAAGGGCAGACCTTTTACGGTATAGACGTGTCGCAATGGTTCCCGTATTCGTTGACACGAACCTGGCACCTGCAAACGGCGCTGTTCTGGATTGCAACGGGCTTTCTGGCGGCCGGGCTATTTCTTGCCCCGGTAATTAACGGCGGCAAAGACCCCAAATATCAGAAGTTGGGCGTAGACATCCTGTTCTGGGCTTTGGTCGTGCTGGTGGTGGGCTCTTACATAGGCAATTTCCTGGCCATCAAGCACATCATGCCCGAGCACCTGAACTTCTGGCTGGGTCACCAAGGCTACGAATACCTGGAACTGGGTCGGGTGTGGCAACTGGTGAAATTCCTGGGCCTGGCATTCTGGCTGCTGCTTATGTTGCGCGGCATGCTGCCCGCCTTCAAGAAGGACGGCGACAAGAACCTGCTGGCTTTGCTGGCGGCGTCCACCATCGCTATCGGTCTGTTCTACGGCACCGGCCTGTTCTACGGTGAACGCACGCACATTACCATCATGGAGTACTGGCGCTGGTGGGTGGTTCACCTTTGGGTTGAAGGCTTCTTCGAAGTGTTCGCGACCACCGCTCTGGCATTCATCTTCGCAACCATGGGCCTGGTGTCCAGGCGCGGCGCAACGGTGGCCAGCCTGGCATCGGCATCGCTGTTCATGCTGGGCGGTGTGCCCGGCACCCTGCACCATATGTATTTCTCGGGAACGACCACGCCGGTCATGGCGATAGGCGCAAGCTTTAGCGCACTGGAAGTCGTACCCTTGATCGTGTTGGGCTACGAGGCATGGGAAAACTGGCGCCTGAAAGAGCGCGCACCCTGGATGGAAGCTGTTAAATGGCCGCTGATGTGCTTTGTGGCGGTGGCTTTCTGGAATATGTTGGGTGCGGGTGTGTTTGGCTTCATGGTCAATCCGCCCATCTCGCTGTACTACATCCAGGGCTTGAACACTACTCCCGTCCATGCCCATGCGGCCTTGTTCGGTGTGTATGGCTTCCTGGCCATCGGCTTTACCCTGTTGGTGCTGCGTTACGTCGTGCCGGGCTTCAGCTTCAATGAGAAGCTCATGCGTACCGGTTTCTGGGGTCTGAATGCCGGTCTGGTGCTGATGATTGCCACCAGTCTGCTGCCTATCGGGCTTATTCAGTTCCATGCCAGCGTTACTGAAGGCATGTGGTATGCCCGCAGCGAAGAGTTCATGCAGCAGCCCTTGTTGCAAACTCTGCGCTGGGTGCGTACCTTCGGCGACGTTGTGTTCATCGTCGGCGCGCTGTCCATTTTCTGGCAAGTCGTGGTGGGCTTGTTTCAAGCCAGGAATCGCGATGCTGAGTGGGTGGATTACACATCCACAGCAGCGGCTGAATAGATGTAAGGCGGTATTTAAATAAAGACAAGACAGTCGGCGGCGTAAGTGGCAATTTGCCCGTCGGCTCGAACCACACCTTAAAGGCGGAGCTTCCATCCCGTTTTTAAGGTGTTTTTTTTATGATTGTCGGCCGATATGTGCATGCGCTTACAATCAATGACTCATTTTCTGTCGGTTTGTATGGGGTTAGTATGCTTGCTGTGCTCGAAGCGAAACGCGCCGGTCTGCTAGGGCGTCAACATTGGTTAGCCAATATTATTGCCGGGCTCATCGTCGGCGTTGTCGCGCTGCCCTTGGCCATGGCGTTTGCGATTGCATCGGGCGTCAAGCCCGAACAAGGCCTGTACACCGCCATCGTGGCTGGTGTGGCCGTTTCGCTGTTGGGCGGAAGCCGGGTGCAGATCGCCGGACCCACGGGCGCCTTCATTGTTATTCTGGCAGGTATCGTCGCTCAGCATGGCGTCGACGGCCTGCAAATTGCCACCCTTATGGCCGGCATTATTTTGCTGCTGTTCGGTCTGGCACGCATGGGCGCGGTCATCAGATTTATTCCCGCGCCCGTGATCGTCGGATTCACGGCGGGCATAGGCGTCATTATCTGGGTTGGGCAATGGAAAGATTTTTTCGGCTTGCCCGCCGTTGCCGGCGAGCATTTCCATCAGAAGCTCTGGTCGCTGCTGCACGTGTTGCCGCAGTTCGACCCGACCACCACAGTGCTGGCGGTCGTCTCCTTGTTGCTGGTCATCTTTACTTCGCGCATACCGCGTTTGGCGCGCGTTCCGGGGCCGCTCGCCGCGCTTATCGTCGTCACGAGCATACAGGCTGTTTTCAATTTCGAGAGCGTAGCCACCATAGGTAGCACTTTCGGCGAAATCCCTCGTGGCCTGCCTTCTCTGACCTGGCCTGAAATTACCCTGACCCGCTGCATCGAACTTATCGGGCCGGCATTTGCCATCGCGATGCTGGGCGCCATCGAATCCTTGCTATCGGCCGTCGTGGCCGATGGCATGGCGGGTACGCGCCATAATTCCAATCAGGAACTGGTCGGGCAGGGCGTGGCCAACATTTTGGCGCCGCTGTTCGGCGGCATTGCGGCGACCGGTGCCATAGCGCGCACCGCCACCAATATTCGCAACGGTGGAAACAGCCCCATTGCGGGTGTCGTGCATGCTGTGCTGTTGATATTAGTGCTGCTTTTCCTGGCGCCGCTGGCGGCCAGCATTCCCCTGGCCACCCTGGCCGCCATATTGTTCATGGTGGCCTGGAACATGAGCGAGATCCGCCATGTTGTAAAGATGGTGCGGCGTGCTCCGCGCGCGGACGTGGTTATTTTGCTGGTCACATTCGGTCTGACGGTGTTTGCCGATTTGGTCGTTGCCGTGAATATCGGTGTGGTGCTGGCTATGCTTCATTTCTTGCGCCGCATGGCTGAAAGCGTTGTCGTGCGCCGCCAGGACCCGCAAACGCTGCAACGAGAACTGGATCACGATGGCCTGAGCTCGCTGCCGTCCGACGTGCTGGTATACGCCATAGAGGGGCCATTCTTTTTTGCAGCGGTCGACGCCTTCCAGCGTGCGCTTACCGATACGAATACCGA
>DATCYE010000324.1:0-4382 GCA_036570485.1 Pusillimonas sp.
ATATTAAATAGCGCGCTATTTAAATGCAAGGGTTATTTTGCGCCAACGCCTCCAAGGCCTTGAAGAAAACCCGCAACATTCAATCAGGGCCGCCTATCTGCAGCGGCTTCAGCTTACGCGTTAGCGCCGCAGATTACAGATTTTTTGAAAAAGTCTAGGCGTTGCTGTGCGCCAGAGCCCGTGCATCGGGTATCTGGAAGTTTGCGGCGGACAGATCCTGCTGCAGCGCCCCCGCCTGCTCGCCGGTCAGCTCTACCAGAGGCGGCCGCAACACCGACCATGCAGGGTCTTGCGCCTGCCATGCGATGGCCGACTTCATTGCGGGAATCATGGGGAACTTCTGAAAAATGTTTCTTACGGCGTTAAGCGCTGCCTGCTGCTCGTCGGCATCTTTATCTTGCCAGGATGCAGCCAAGCGAGCTATGGCGGTCGCATTCACATTACCTGTGGCGGTAATGCAGCCCACGCCACCGTTGCGCAGCGTCTGCAAAAGAAACACCTCGCTGCCCGCAAAAACATCAAATCCCTGAGGTTGGAACTCTTTAAGCATCGCCGCGGTATTGTTCCAGTCGCCCGAGCTGTCTTTGATCCCGGCGATGGCGCCCGGGTAATCCTTCAGCAGCCGCTCGATCAGACCCAGGCTGATGCCCACCTGCGAGACGGGAGGGATGTGATAAAGATAAATCTTCAGCCGGTCGTCGCCGATTGCATCGATGATGGTGGCGTAATTCCTGTACAAGCCCTCGTCGCTCACGCCCTTGTAATAGAAGGGCGGCAGCATCAGCATGCCGGCGCAGCCCAGGTCCACGGCATGCCGGGTCAGTTCGATGGAATCAGTAATGGAGCAGCAGCCCGTGCCAGGCATCATGCGGCTGGTGGGCAGGCCCTCGTCAACCAGCAGGTCCAGCAGTTGCCGCTTCTCGGCAACCGACAGAGAATTGGCTTCGGAATTGGTGCCGAACACTGCCAGGCCGACATTCTGCTCGATCAAACTGCGGCAGTGCTTCAGGAAGCGCGGTCGGGAAACGGAGTAGTCCGTCTCAAAAGGCGTCAATACGGGCGTTAATACCCCGCGTAGTTTGCTACTGGCCATAAATCCCTCCTTTATTTCACTTAGTGAGTGCCGTGTTGTTTAGCCATGTGGCTTGCCGCTGTTGTCGGGGCCGCGCAGGAAATCGAAATCCACCCCCTTGTCCGCCTGGGTTACCGAGTCCAGGAAAAGCTTCTTGTAACCCCGTTGCGCCGTGGGCGGCACAACCGGCATGGCCGCGCGGCGGCGCGCCAACTCGCCCTCGGAGACCAGCAGGGAAATTTCGCGCTGCTTGACGCTCAGCCGTATGCGATCACCGTTATGAACATAAGCCAGGGGGCCGCCTATAGCCGACTCAGGCGTAACGTGCAGAACTATCGTGCCGAACGCCGTGCCGCTCATGCGCCCGTCCGAAATCCGGACAATGTCCTTCACCCCTTTGACCGCCAGCTTCTTGGGTATCGGAATATAGCCGGCCTCGGGCATGCCCGGAGCGCCTTTGGGGCCGATGTTCTTGAGCACCAGGATGTCGTCGGCATGGACATCCAGATCATCAGCGTCGATCCGATTGGCAAGGTCTGCTGCGTTTTCAAAGACCACAGCCCGGCCCTCGTGTTCCATCAGGCCGGTATCGGCCGACGATTGCTTGATGATGGCCCCGCCCGGCGCCAGATTGCCCTGCAGTACCGCGATGCCACCTTGCGGATAGATGGGGTCGGCCACCGACTTGACGACATTCTGAGCAAAGCCAGGACCCGCCAGGTCGATTTCTTCGCCCAGGCTGCGGCCGGTTACCGTCAGGGCATCCAGCTTCAGCAAAGGCTTGAGTTCGCGCAACAAGGTCGCCATGCCGCCCGCCTTGTGGAAGTCTTCCATATAGTGCTGGCCAGAAGGCTTCAGGTCCAGCAGCACCGGCGTGTCCCTGCCCATGCGATCCAGGTCCTTCAGATCGATGTCTATGCCCAGCCTGCCCGCGATGGCCGCCAAGTGAACGATACCGTTGGTCGACCCGCCTATGGCCAGCAAGACCCTCATGGCGTTCTCGAAGGCATCGGCGGTAAGAATCTTGTCGATGGTCAGCCCCGAGCGGGCCAGTGCCACCGCCTGCGCCCCCGTCATTTCGGCGATGCGCATGCGGTCTGCGGTCACTGCCGGCGGGCTGGCGCCGCCCGGGACCGTCATGCCCAAGGCCTCGGCAATACAGGCCATGGTGCTGGCGGTTCCCATTACCGAGCAGGTGCCCACGCTGGCCACCAATTGATTGTTGACGTCGGAGATCTCCTGGTCGTCGATTTCCTCGGCCCTGTATTTGCCCCAATAGCGGCGACAGTCGGTACAGGCTCCGACGCGCTCGGAGCGATGCGAGCCGGTCAGCATGGAACCCGTAATAAGCTGGATTGCCGGTATGCCCGCAGACGCGGCCCCCATCAACTGAGCCGGAACCGTCTTGTCGCAACCACCGATCAGAACCACGGCATCCATGGGCTGCGCCCTGATCATTTCCTCGGTGTCCATGGACATGAGGTTGCGCAGATACATGCTGGTCGGATAGGCGAAGCTTTCGTGTATGGAGATCGTGGGGAAATCCATGGGCAGGCCGCCCGCCAGCATGATGCCCCGCTTTACCGCCTCGAGCAGTTGAGGCATGTTGCCATGGCAGGGGTTGTAGGCACTACCAGTGTTGGCTATGCCAATGACGGGCCGGTCCAGCGCCGAGTCGGAATAGCCCGCCCCCTTGATGAAGGCCTTTCTTAGAAACAAGGAGAAGCCGCTGTCGCCGTAGCTGGTCAGCCCCTTACGTAGACCTGTGGAGTCATCGGGTGAAACAGCGGGATTGCGTTTGGACATGGCCTGATTTCCCTTTTTCATTAGTATGCCGACGCACCCCGCCCTCCGGCTTGCGAAAGATGCCCGCCTATTGGTGGACGGCTTGCCCGACGATATCACCGTCTGAGCGCAGACAAAAGATAAATACCTTGCCTGATTATTACTTTTCCCCGCAAAATAGCGATACGCTTGTTACATTCATATAAATCATAATACGACCGCTTAGCGAGCGGCCCAGGAGACAGATATGTGCATACTGTGTAAATCCAACAACTTAGCCTCCCCTACTCGACGCAGAACGCTCGCAGCCTTGAGCATGGCATCAATGGCCGGCGTCAGCGGCCTGTTCGGACAGGCCTATGCAGCAGCACCGCCCAAGCCGGACAATATCTTGTTACCAGACCAAGCGCTGGAACGGCTTATGCAGGGCAACGCACGCTATGCGTCGAATGCATCCACCCACCGGGACTTTGCCTCTACACGAGCCGCCCTGGCCACCGGACAGAACCCCTATGCCTGCCTGTTAAGCTGCGCCGATTCTCGTGTCAGTCCTGAACTATGTTTTGACGAAGCTCGGGGCGACCTATTTGTAACGCGCATTGCCGGCAACTATGTCACCAACGACATTCTGGCCAGCCTGGAATATGGCGTTGCCGTCCTGCACTCGCCCCTGATTATGGTGCTGGGCCATACACGCTGCGGAGCCATCAGCGCAACCGTGGATGCCTTTAAAAAAAATGCCCAGTTTCCAGGCCACATTCAAAGTATTGCCACCGCCATATTGCCCGCCGTTCGCGCCAGCGCAAGCAGTAAGCATGCCGGAACGCTGATCGAAGCCGCAACCAAAGAAAACATTCGACGTAGCGTCAAGACTTTGCAGGAAGCCACGCCTATTTTGGCCAAAAGCGTTCATGAGAAGACACTCAAGATCGTCGGCGGGATTTATCGCCTGGATACGGGACGCGTCGATCTGGTGGACTTATAATCTCACCCAGCCCCCCAACTGTATATCGCGCATGACCGAAGAAACCAGACCCGAAATTAGTTTATTGAGCAAGCAGCCGACACTGGCCCTACCAGAAGTTCCGACATTTTCTTTTGACTCACAAACTAATCAACCCCAACGTCGTGTCTACTATTTCGATACTGACAAGCATCTTTATTACGATAGCAAAGTCATGCGCGTACTCAGCACAATAAGGGTCGCTTGGTTCTCAAACAGCCCCATGCCATCGGCGTTAACGGAAGCCAGGGGGCTACAAGCCTTTCCAGGCATTACCCTGCTGGAAATACCGCTAGCATTGCATGGCTATCCCGCCTACCTGATCATTGATGATTTCATACCAAACGAAGGGACGTTGCGGGACCTGTTCGTGGCCATAACAAAAGATATCGGCGTAGCCATAAACCAACGCCTGAAATCCCTTATGGACCCACTTTTAAGTACCGTGTGGGCGCGCATAAACGGCGGCACCAGCATAGAAGAGGCGGTAAAGGGGCTGGATTTCACCATCCCCTCCGCCGC
>DATCYE010000325.1:0-4232 GCA_036570485.1 Pusillimonas sp.
GAACTATCTGACCGGTATCGGCACGGTAACGGCGCGGCGGACTGTAACCGTGCGCACGCGTATCGATGGGCAACTGGAGAAAATCGGTTTCAAGGAAGGCCAGGACGTCAAGGCCGGGCAACTGCTGGCGCAGCTCGACCCCCGTACGCAGCGGGCCCAACTGGATGGTGCCAAGGCCCAGAAAGCAAAAGACCAGGCGCAGTTGGCCAACGCCGAAATCGATCTGAAACGCTACGAAAAGTTGATCCGGCTCAACGCCATCACGCACCAGATTCTTGACGCGCAGCGTGCCACGGTCGCTCAGCTAAAGGCTGCCATCCAAGCCGATGACGCGCAAATCAGCTATGCGGCCACTCAACTCAGCTATACGCGCATCACCGCGCCGATCAGCGGGCGTGTGGGCGCCAGGCTGGTGGATCCCGGCAACATCATCCAGGCCTCCGACCCCGCGGGTCTGGTCGTCATAAATCAGATCGACCCCATTACCGTCGAATTCACCGTTCCGGGGGACTCGTTCGAGGCCATCAACCAGGCTTGGCAAAACGCCGAAAAGCCATTGACGGTCATTGCCTACCCGCGCAACAGCGAGCATGAACTGGGTGACGGCACGCTGATCCTTGTGAACAACCAGATCGACACCAGCACCGGAACGATCATGCTCAAAGGGCTGTTTCCCAACGGCAAACACAGGCTCTGGCCAGGTCAATATGTCAATGCCAAACTGATACTGGGCCAAAACAAACAGGTGCTGACCGTGCCTTCGGCGGTGGTGCAGCGCGGTCCCGACGGCAGTTATGCTTATACAGTGGACGCCGGCAATGTGGCGCACTTGCAACCCATCGAAGTCGAGCATATTCAGGACGGGGTCGCCATCATCCGCAAAGGCCTGAAAGCGGGCCAGCGAGTCGTGCTCGATGGCCAGTACAAGCTCAAGCCGGGCGCGCGCGTCACGGAGACGCCCGAATCCACGCCCGCCGATCCCGACGAGAGCCCCATACAGTGAGTATTTCGGCTCTATTCATCAAACGGCCCATAGGCACGTCGCTCCTGGCGCTGGCCCTTGTTCTGGTGGGCGCGGCCGTATGGCCTCTGCTGCCCGTCGCGCCCTTGCCGCAGGTTGACTTTCCCACCATACAGGTCACAGCCAAGCTGCCGGGCGGCAACCCCGAGACCATGGCTTCCACCGTGGCGCAGCCGCTTGAACGCGAATTTTCGGAAATCCCGGGCCTGGTGCAAATGACGTCCAAGAGTGCGTTGGGTTCGGCCCGAATCACTCTGCAGTTCAGCCTTGACCGCGATATCGACGCGGCGTCGCTGGACGTGCAGGCCGCCATCAGCGATGCCGCGGGCAAGTTGCCGCGCGCCATGCCCAACCCGCCCAGCTTCCGCAAGATCAACCCGGCCGACTCCTCTATTTTGATACTGGCCGTGCAGTCCAAGGCATTGCCCCTGATTGAAGTCAACGACTACGCCGACACAATGCTGGCCCAGCAGATTTCGCGTATTTCCGGCGTGGGCCAGGTCAATATATTCGGCGAACAAAAGTCGGCGGTGCGCATTCAGGTCGATCCTGAAAAGCTGGCATCGATGGGCCTTGGCCTGGAAAACATACGCGGCGTCATCGCCACCACCACGGTCAGCCAGCCCAAAGGCACCATAGACGGCGACAGGCAGAGCTTCGCCGTCTATACCAACGACCAACTGCTTAGCGCCTCGCAGTGGAACGATATGGTTCTGGCGTACCGCAACGGCGCGGCAATTCGCGTGCGCGATGTCGGCCGCGCGGTGGCCGGCCCCGAAGACGTCAAAAAGGCCGCCTGGGCATTCGCCGGAGCGGGCGCGCCCGAGGGCGACGCCGCCATCAACGGGCGTTCGCTCGTCATAGGCATCCACAAGGAGCCCGGCGCCAATGTGCTGGAAACCGTCAAGCGCATAAAAGCGGCGCTGCCCAAGCTGGAAGCCTCGCTGCCGGCGGCCGTGCATGTCAGCACCTTGCTGGACCGCACCCAAAACATCAAGGCGTCGGTGCATGAAGTCGAGCTCACCCTGCTGCTGTCCATTGCGCTGGTGACCCTGGTTATTTTCATGTTCCTGCGCAGCGTCCCCGCCACGCTGATTCCCAGCGTGACCGTGCCCATGGCGATTCTGGGCGCGGCCATCGTCATGTATCTGCTGGGTTACAGCCTGGACAACCTGTCGCTGATGGCATTGACGATTTCAGTCGGCTTCGTGGTCGATGACGCCATCGTCATGCTCGAGAATATTTACCGTCACATCGAAGACGGCATGTCGCCCTTGGAAGCGGCGTACAAAGGAGCGAGCGAAATCAGCTTTACCATCGTCTCGATCTCGGTGTCCCTGGTGGCGGTCTTCATACCTTTATTGCTTATGGGCGGTATCGTGGGACGTCTGTTTCGCGAATTCGCGGTTACCGTGACACTGACCATCCTGGTGTCCGTCATCGTGTCGCTGACGCTCACGCCCATGCTGTGTTCGCGTTTCATCAAGCACCACGACCGCGCATCCCATGGGCGCTTGTACCTGGCGTTCGAGCGCGGGTTCGACCTGCTGCTCGGCGGATACAAGCGCGGGCTGCATCTGGTGCTGCGCCATCCCTTCATCACACTGTGTTCGTTTCTGGCCACCGTCGCGGCCACCATCGCCTTGTTCGTCGCCATACCCAAGGGCTTTTTCCCGCAGCAGGACACCGGCTATATCCACGGCTTCGCCGAATCGGCGCAGGATTCATCGTTCGATTCAATGAACCGGCGCATGCTTGCCCTGGCCGACATCGTGCGTAAAGACCCGGATGTCGCCGCCTTCGGCATGAGCAGCGGCAGAACCACTTTCAATACCGGCTCTTTTTTCATCGGCCTCAAACCCAAGGATCAGGGCCGCACCGCCAACGCCGACCAGATTATCGACCGCCTTCGTCCCAAGCTGGAGAAAGTCGAAGGCATCAGGCTGTTCATGCAGGCCGGCCAGGACATCAACGTGGGCGGCAGGCTCTCGCGCACCCAGTATCAATACACTCTGACGGACGCGAGCCTGGACGAGCTCAACATCTGGGCGCCCAGGCTGCTGGCACGCTTCAAGCGGTTGCCCGAATTGGCCGATGTCGCATCCGATCAGCAAAGCCAGGCCAATACGGCCACCGTTACCATCGACCGCGCGCGCGCATCGAGTTTCGGTATTTCGCCGGCGCTGATCGACTCCACCATCTATGACGCCATCGGCCAGCGGCAAGTGGCGCAGTACTTCACGCAAATAAACAGCTATCAGGTTATTTTGGAAGTGGCGCCCCGGCTTCAAAAAGATCCGAACCTGTTCAACAAGCTGTATATAACCTCGCCGCTTTCGGGGAAGCAGGTGCCTTTGTCCAGTTTCGTCACGGTCGACACATCGAAAACAGGGTATTTGTCCATCAACCACCAGGGCCAGTTCCCGGCTGTCACCATCTCGTTCAACCTGGCTCCGGGGGTCGCGCTGGGGCAGGCGGTCAAGGCTATCCAGAAGGCGCAGGCGTCAATGAACATCCCGCAAACGCTAAGCGGGTCCTTCCAGGGCACCGCCAAGGCCTTCGGCGAGTCCCTGGCGTCGCAGCCTTATTTGATCGCCGCGGCGCTGATATCGGTGTACATCGTGCTGGGGCTGCTGTACGAGAGCTATATACACCCGCTCACGATCCTGTCGACACTGCCGTCGGCGGGCGTGGGAGCCTTGCTGATCCTGATGCTCAACGGCTACGAACTGACCGTCATCGCGCTGATCGGCATTATCTTGCTGATCGGCATCGTGCAGAAAAACGGAATCATGATGATCGATTTCGCGCTGACCGCCGAACGCTCGCACGGCCTGCCTCCCAAAGAAGCCATTTACCAGGCCTGCCTGCTGCGCTTTCGTCCCATCATGATGACCACCATGTGCGCCCTTCTTAGCGGCCTGCCGCTGATGCTGAGCCAGGGCGCGGGCTCGGAACTAAGGCGCCCCCTGGGCTTCGCCATGGTGGGCGGCCTGATCCTGTCGCAGGCGCTGACCCTGTTCACAACGCCCGTCGTCTACATATACCTGGATCGTGCCCATTATTGGTACATGCGGCGCAAGCAGGCGCGTAAAGCCATCAAACGAAGAAAGGCGCGCACGGCCAGGAGCCTGCGCCGGGCAAACCATAACCACCAGCACGGCGAACACAAGACATGAGAAGGCAAGAGTGGCCCGAATAACCGGGACCG
>DATCYE010000326.1:0-2175 GCA_036570485.1 Pusillimonas sp.
CCTGACCGGACTCTGTATATCAAAGGCCAGGCACCTGCGGCTGCGGCAAGCGCGGAGGGCCGGCCATGAAACGCGTACGGTTCTACGATAGCCCGGTGCTGAATGTACAGATGCCTTTGTGGCGCTCCAAGCTGGTGCTGATTCTGCTTATGCTGGGGTTTTCCGCTTTGGGCGTGAAGGCGTTGTATCTGCAAGGCCTGTCGACCGAGTTTTTGCAGCAGCAGGGTGAACGGCGCTACGAGCGTACTTTGGTGTTGCCCGCGACACGCGGAAAAATATTCGATCGCAGCGGCTCGGTCGTACTGGCTTCGAGCGTGCCCGTGCGCGCGATCTGGGCCATTCCCGAAGACGCCAAGCATGCAAGCAATGCACAACTGGCCGAGTTGGCCAAGCTGTTGGGCATGCCGCTCAAAGACATCAAAAGCCGACTGGTGGATGAGGACAAGAACTTTGTCTATATCAAGCGTCAGGTGGCGGTGGATGTAGCGGATCAAATCAAAAGCATGAAAGTGCCCGGCTTCCATCAGCAGGCCGAGATGCGGCGCTTTTATCCGGAAGGCGATATCGCCGCTCATGTGATCGGCTTCACGAACATTGAAGACAAAGGCATCGAGGGCGTCGAGTTGGCGTTCGATTCCGAGCTGTCCGGCAAGCCTGGTTCACGCCGCGTCATAAAGGACCGCTTGGGTCGGGTGGTGGAAGACGTTCAAGCCGTCATTCCGCCGGTGGATGGGCAGGACCTGATGCTGTCCATTGATGCCGGCTTGCAGTTCGATACCTTCACGGCGTTAAAGAAGGCACTGGACGAGCACAAGGCCAAGGCGGGAGCCGGCATTGTCATCGACGTGCATACAGGCGAGATTCTGGCACTGGTCAACTTGCCAACTTACGATCCCAACGACCATGATGAGCGCAAAGGGCCGGCCCTGCGCAATCGCGCCATCACGGACACTTTCGAGCCTGGCTCGATCATGAAGCCCTTTACGGCCGCCCTGGCGTTGGATATAAAGAAAATCACCACCTCCACGCTGTTTGACACGGGTAACGGTCATTACCGATATCAAGGCTCGACCATTTCCGATGTCAGCCGCAACGGCACGCTGAACGTCGCAGGCATATTGCGGCGTTCCAGCAATATCGGCATGACCATGATCTCCGAGCTGCTTACCTCGCAGGAAATGTGGACAAAATTTACCGAGCTTGGCTTCGGGCGTGCGCCTCAGGCCAACTTTCCGGGCGTTGCCTCAGGACGCTTGCGCCCCTGGGAGCGCTGGCGTCCCATCGAGCGTGCCACGATGGCTTACGGCTATGGCCTGTCGGTCTCGCTGCTGCAAATTGCCCATGCTTATACGGCCTTCGCACGCAACGGCGATATGGTTTCCATGACTTTGCTCAAGCGCGAAGGCAAGCCGACGAGCGTGCAGGTTTACTCGCCGCATGTGACGGCGCAGATCCGCGCCATGCTTGAAGCGGCGGCCGGTCCCGATGGCGCCAAGCTTGCGCAGGTACAGGGCTACCGCGTTGCCGGCAAGAGCGGCACGGCAAGGCAGATCGTAAACGGCAAATACAGCACCTCGCTTTATCGCGGATCTTTTGTCGGCTTTGCTCCGGTGTCAAATCCGCGCATTGTGGTGGCCATAACAATAGACGAGCCGCATTCCAACGGTTACTACGGTGGTCGAATTGCCGCGCCGGTATTTGCCGATGTCGTGGCCAGCAGCCTGCGGCGTTTGGGCGTTCAGCCGGATGCGCCGATTGAATCATTAGTGGCTGTAGGCCCTAACGGGGGGAGGCCGCAATGAAGGCGCAAGAAATCGTTTCATGGCTGAATCGGCATGTCTCCCGCGGGGCGCATTTGTGCCTGGATACGCGCCAGCTTCAAGCTGGCGATGTGTTTTTTGCATGCCCCGGGCAGACCAGCGATGGGCGGCTTTATATCCAGCAGGCCGCCGAGCGCGGTGCCGCCGCAATTGTCATGCATGCGGATGGCGTCGCCGATGCCGCGCCGGACATGGCAGTTCCGATTTTGCTGGTGCCCGGGCTCGTGGAGCAACGGGGCGAAGTGGCTCATCTTTGGTACGGTGAGCCATCGACGGCCTTGTCCATCGTGGCTGTGACCGGCACCAATGGCAAGACCAGTTGCGTCCAGTGGCTGGCGGCCGCCCTGAATACCGA